>CALDSM010000645.1 GCA_937923585.1 uncultured bacterium | reverse complement strand
CAGCTCCTGGGCCAGATAATAAAACCCGTCCTGGCTGCCGATGAATAGAATGGAGGGAACCTTGTTGCTCTTCAGCGTCTCCTCCGGTATGCCCAGGGAACGGTAACTCTTCTTGAGCGCCTTGATGGCGGCCTTGTTGACGATTTGGTCACCCACCCAGTTCCGGACGCGATGGAACAGTGTCTTCTGGGTCGCGGCAGGCAGAATGGACGGGAGCACGGAAGCGCCCGCAACCTCCCGCGGCCTGGCTGCCTTGTCACCCGGCGGCACCGGCGCGGAATAGGGGCTCGGCAATTGATCGGGGTCCGTCGCATCGGTCCATCCCGCCGCACAGATGGCCGCGCTCCGAATGCGGTCCGGGTGGGTGGTGACCAGTTTCAGGGTGATGAATCCGCCCAGTGAGTATCCCGCCACGTGCGCCTTTTCGATATGCAGATGGTCCATAAGCCGGACCGCGTCCTCGACCATTTCCATGCCGTATTTCGCTGGGTCCGTGGGCTGTCCGCTGCGCCCGTGCCCGCGCAGGTCGAAGGTAATGACCTGGAAATCGCGGGAAAGCGCCCTGACCACCCCGGGCCGCCGCCAGTTGAGGTCGGCATTGGCGGCGACGCCGTGAATCAGAATCACCGGCTCACCCCTGCCTTCGACGGTGTAGTAGATGGGCACGCCGTTGGAGTCGAAAAACTCTCCGGGCGTGCGGTGCAGGAGGAGCCAGGAGAATACGCCGGCGCCCGCAGCGCCAACGGCCAGGATCAGCATGAATGCGACAAACAGTCTCTTCTTCAAGTTCTGCACTCCACTCTCGCTGTTGGTTGTGCCGATCAGGCCCGAACGGATTCCACACGGCCTCCGGGACTACACCGGCCGCGCGGCGAGGATCATCATCGAACGGGCGGCGAGCATCACCCGGTTCTCGGCCGCAGGGCAGATTTCGCTCTTGGCGGTAATGTCCTTCGGGGAAGCGGCAGCGGTGTTAACCCGGACCAGCCACCGGCCCCTGGGAAGGGCAAAAACCGTGTCTTCGCCGGTGGCATTCAGCGCGATACAAAGGGCCGTGCCTCCGTTCTCGCGGGCATGAATAACGGCCATCAGCGTGCCCCGTTCCGCATTCCAGTCGGCCGCTTCGCCGTTCTCATCCTGCCAGCGGACGTCGGCCTCCTCTTCCGGAACCCCGGGTGTGACCCCATTGAAGAACTCCGCGCGCCGCAGTGCCGGATTTTGGCGGCGGAACGCAATCATGCCCCGGCAGAAACGGTGGATTTCGGCGTTCTTTTTCAGCAGCGACCAGTCAATCCACGAAATCTCGTTGTCCTGGCAGTAGGCGTTGTTGTTGCCCCGCTGGGTGCGCCCGATTTCGTCACCGGCGAGCAGCATGGGCACGCCAAGCGAGACGAACAGTGTGGCGATGAAATTCTTCTGCATGCGCAGGCGCAGGGCGTTGATTTCCGGGTCGTCCGTGTCGCCCTCGACGCCGCAGTTCCAGCTCACATTGTCGTCCAGCCCGTCGCTGTTGCCCTCGCCGTTGGCCTCGTTGTGCTTCTGGTTGAACGAGACCAGGTCGCGCAGGGTGAACCCGTCATGGCAGGTGATGAAGTTGATGCTGTGCAGCGCGGTTCGGTCCGAACGCTCATAGAGATCGGCGCTGCCCGTAAGGCGCGTGGCGATGCGGCCGCGCATGCCGGGATCGCCGCGCCAGAAACGGCGCACGTCGTCGCGGTACTGCCCGTTCCATTCGGCCCAGCGCTCCCCGCCGAAGGAGCCCACCTGGTAGGCGCCGCCTGCGTCCCATGCCTCGGCAATGAGCTTCACGTCGCGCAGCACCGGATCCTCCGCGATGCGCGCCAGCAGCGGCGCGTCTTCGTGGATGTGCCCGTCGAGCTCCCTGCCCAGGATGGAGGCGAGGTCAAACCGGAACCCGTCAATGTGCATCACGGCCACCCAGTAGCGCAGGCAGTCCAGGATGAAGTCGCGCACCAGCGGATGGCCGCAGTTCAGCGTGTTGCCGCACCCGCTGTAGTTGAGGTACTTTCCGTCATCGTCGAGAAGGTAGTAGATGGTGTTGTCAATGCCGCGGAACGACAGCGTCGGACCGCGTTCGTTGCCTTCGGAGGTGTGGTTGAACACGACGTCCAGGATAATCTCGATTCCCGCGTCATGCAGCGCCTTGACCATCTCCCTAAACTCGTCCAGATGCTCGAAACCCGCCGCACTGACCGCGTAGCGGCCCGTCGGCGCGAAGAAGCCTATCGTGCTGTAGCCCCAGTAGTTCTTCAGTTCCCCGCCGCTGATGCTGCGCCGGCCGAGCAGGTTTTCGCCCATATCCTGTATGGGAAGCAGTTCGACGGCGTTGACGCCGAGATTCTTGAGATAGGGTATCTTCTCGATCAACCCCCGGTATGTGCCGGGATAGGCGACACCCGACGAGCGGTGCCGGGTCATGCCGCGAACGTGGGCCTCGTAAATCACCAGGTCCCGCGCCGGAATGCGCGGGTGGACGTCGTCCCACCATTCCATGCGGTCGTAAACGGCCACACATTTCATCGTTCCGCTGTGAATGTCCCCGGTGAGCGCCTTGGCATAGGGGTCCAGCAGGTAGACATTCGGGTTGTACCGGTGGCCCCCGCGCGGGTCCCAGGGACCGTCCATGCGGTACAGATAGAGTGCCCCCTCCCCAATCCCCTGGACGAAGATGGACCAGATATCGCCGGTCCGGTGGTGCCGGGGATCAAATTCATACTGCCAAGCCGGTTCCCGGTCCTCCACGGCGCGGAAGAGCGCCACCCAGACGCGCGCCGCGTGTCGGCTGAACACCGTGAAACGGACGCCGTTGTCATATACGGTTGTCCCTGTCGGGTAGGGACGCCCCGGAATTACGGAAAGTTTTGAAACATCGAAATCATTCATATGCATACCGTTGGAAAAACAAGGATGAAGCCAAGTATCTGCGATGAACGGCACGGGAGTCAACGAAACGGTCGCAGCAGGCGGCCGGACTTATGATTCGGAAACTTGTGCGGGACGAATGTGGTAGATTATTAGCCGGACGGCGAACCGCCAGGAGAGCGCACATGACCAAATACCGCGGTGTTGTTCTTGGACTCGTTCTGGTCCTTGGGGCCGGAACCCCGGCCTGGGCCAGGACGCCGATCCGTCCGGCGGTGGAACTGAACCAGCTGCTGGGACCCATTGCGCTGTATCCCGATCCCGTGCTGGCACAAATCCTCCCCGCGGCAACAGCCCCGGATGATCTGGCCCTCGCGGCGAAATTCCTGGAAGACGGCGGTGACCTGGCCGAGGTGGACGCCCAACCCTGGAACGACAACGCGAAGGCGCTGGCGCGCTGGCCCGAGATCTTGAGAATGATGAACCGGAGCCGTGACTGGACCGACGCCGTGGGGGCGGCGTTCCTCGACCAACCCGAGGATGTGATGAAGGCGATCCAGCGCCTGCGCGCCGTGGCGATGAATTCGGGCGCACTGGAAACATCGGACGCGCAGCGGGTTACCGCGGAAGACGGGGTCATCTATGTCTATCCGTCCGACCCGGCGGTGATTCATCTCCCCCAGTATGACGCGGACAAGGTCTTTGCGCTGCTGGCGTCCTCGGGCGGCACGGGCATGGTGACTTTCGGTTCGGCCCTGCTGGTGGGCTACTGGGTACATCACGAACTGGACTGGCACAAGCACCGCCTCTATGCCTATGACTACCGGGAATTCCCCTACGGCCGGCGCAATCCCTGGTATTTCGGCGGACAGGTCACCGGGCAGATTCCTCCGGGGCTGCCCGAACAGGACAACGGGAAATGGAAGCCATACAAGGACAAGATCCGCCCCCATGCCGATTTGGGCGGGCCGGTGCCAAGGCTCCTCGTTGTTGCAGCGCCGGCTGCGACGCTCCAGAAGAATGGGAACGCCGCACCCGCGGCCGAAAGCCGCCCGCTGGCCGCACCCAAGAATCTGCCGCCGCCGCCGCCCATGCTGACACCGGTTGACCCGGAATTGGACCCTCTGGAGGAAGAGCAGCCCGTGAAGAAGCCCGCCCAACCTGCAGTTGGGGCAAAGAAACCGGTTGTCAAATCCAAGTCTGCCCCGGCGAAGGCAAATACGGCGGGCGCGTCCAAAGAAAAGGCCACCCCGGCAAAGTCCGGGAAGACCAAGCCCGCCGCGGCGAAAGGGGCTTCTGCGAAGACCACCAGAGAAACTCAGGCCGCTGCGGGCAAGGGAAAAGCCAAGGCGGCAAACGCGAAGCCGTCCACGAAGAAGCCGGTTCAAACGGAAGTGAAGAAAGCTGCCGGAGCCAAGTCCGCGGACAAGAAGAAGGCCTCCAAGAATTAGTTCCGCGCGGCGGCACCAGACGGCGCCAGAATCCCGAACAGGAAATGCACGTTTTTCCTGCCCTGCGCTGTATAATCAAAGTCAACGCCCGCGCGGCCGCAACGCGGACAACCCAGGAGACAAAGACATGATGACGTCCTCTTTCCATCGCGCACTCTTCGTGATGGCCGTTCTGGGCGCGCTGTGCGCAGGAACCGCGCTTCCGGCGTTTGCCCAGGATGCACCACCCGCCGCCGCTTCCACCGTGGCACCACCCGCCGCCCCTCCGGCAGCGGTTCAGGAACCCAAGTTCACACCGACGGAAAGCTGGTCCGGGGCAGTGACACAGCTTCAGTCTGCCGACCGCATGACCGTGGACCATGGGGGCACTGCCACGGACATCCGGCTGTACGGCGTGGATGCACCCGAGGCGGGCCAGCCGCAGGCGGAGGAGGCCAAGAAACTGGTGACGGCCGCCGTCACGGGACAGTCGGTGAAGGTGGACGTGCTGACCAAGGACAACCTGGGCGTGGCCGTGGCCATGGTGACCCTGCCCGACGGACGCAATCTGGGCCACGCGTTGATCGAGGCGGGTTTGGCCTGGTGGGACCTCGCAAATGCGTCGGACGACCGCGACCTGAAGAAACTGCACGCCCTGTCCATAGCAGGCGGCAAGAATATCTGGGCTGACCCGGCCCCGCTGGCGCCCTGGGATTTCCGCAGCAGCCACGGCGGGGAACAGTTCAAGTACCAGGTGAAGGCGAAGGAGGAGGCCGTCCCGGCAGAAAAGAAAGAGGAACCCAAGAAGGACGAACCCAAGAAGGTGTCCGCCAAGGGCAATGAGGAGTACATCGGAACATTCAACGTTCCGGCGGACATCAAACTGCCCGAGGGGGTGACGCCCGAAGCGCTTCTGGTCAAGCACATGCCCTCGATTGCCAAGGATGCGTCGGGCAATCCCATCGGCATGGCGATCCCGAATATCAGCGGCATCCCCTTTGCCACCCAGTTTGGCTTCAAGGACGGCGACATCATCTCCAACGTGAACGGAATTCCGGTGCAGGATCCTGCGGCCGTTATGGGCATGGCCCCGCAGTTCAAGGATGTCAAGCAGTTCAACGTGCAGGTCCTTCGCGGCGGAAAGCCCATGAACCTGACCATCAACGTCCCCTGACAGGCCTGAAAGTTCCCCTTCGAACCAATTGCGGCGGCGGACGCGTTTGCTCCCGCCGCCCTTTTCGTGACACAATAGAACGCCAACCGGAGCCTTGGTTGGCAGGGCCGCTTCGGCGGCTTTTTCTTTTTGCGAAAGGGTCAGCATCATGAGCCAGCACGAAAATCAGGACAGGGAATCGTATTTGTACCGGTTGCGCCACTCGCTGGCGCATCTGCTTGCCGAAGCGGTGCTTGAAATGCGGCCCACTGCCAAGCTGGCGTTCGGCCCGCCCGTGGAAAACGGGTTCTACTATGATTTCGATTTCGGCGGCGACCCGCTCGGCGAGGCCGACATTCCCGAAATCGAAAAGCGCATGGACCTCATCACGCGCAGGAACGCCCCCATCGAGCGCAGCACCAAACCGCTCGACGAGGCGCTGAAATGGTTCGACGAGCGCGGCGAGGTCTACAAGGCCGAGTACGCGCGCGAACTGGTCGAAACGGGCAAGGCCGCCGACGGCACGCTGTCGTTCTACACGAGCGGCGCCTTCACCGACATGTGCGAGGGGCCGCACCTGGAGCGCATGGGCGAGGTGCCCAAGGGCTGCTTCAAGCTGGACCGCATCTCGGGAAGCTACTGGCGCGGGGACGAATCCCGCCCCATGCTCACCCGCATCTATGGGCTTGCCTTTGAGTCAAAGGACGCGCTCAAGGAGTTCGTTGCCCTGCGCAAACTCGCCATGGAGCGCGACCACCGCAAACTCGGCGAGGAGCTTGATATCTTCATCCAGAACAATGACATTGGCGTGGGGCTGCCGCTTTGGATGCCCAACGGCACGGTGCTGCGGGATGAACTCGAGAAATGGGCGCGCGAGGTCGAATTCGAACTGGGCTACCAGCGCGTCTCCACCCCGGTCATCACGCGTTCGCAGTTGTACCATCGGTCCGGCCACCTGCCCTATTACGCCGAGAGCATGTTCCCGCCGATGACCATGGACGAGAACGACGAATACTATCTGCGGCCGATGAACTGCCCGCACCACCACACGGTGTACGCGGCGCGCCTGCGCAGTTACCGCGACCTGCCGCTGCGCCTGGCCGAATACGGCAACTGTTTCCGCTACGAGAAGCACGGCTCGCTGTCGGGCCTGCTGCGCGTACGCGCCATGTGCATGAACGACGCGCACATCTACTGCCCGCCGGAGCAGGTCGAGGACGAGTTCCGCTCCGTCATCGGCATGTACAGCCGCTATTACGATCACCTGCGCCTCGGCAATTTCCGCGTGCGACTGTCGCTCCATGACCCGAAAAGCGACAAGTTCGTCGAGAAGTACGACGAGTGGGAGCATTCCGAGAACGTCGTGCGCCAGGTGCTGCAGAACATCGGCATTGACTACGAGGAGGAAAAGGGTGAAGCCGCGTTCTACGGACCCAAGGTGGACATCCAGGTGAAGAACCTGATGGGCCGCGAGGAGACGGTGTCCACGTGCCAGCTCGACTTCGTCATGGCCGACCGCTTCGACCTGACCTATGTGGACGCCAAGGGCGAGCGCAAGCGGCCCTTCATCCTGCACCGCGCGCCGCTGAGCACGCACGAGCGCATGATCTCCTTCCTCATCGAGATGTACGGAGGCGCGTTCCCCACCTGGATGGCGCCCACGCAGGTGCGCATTATCCTGGTCAATCCCGAATTTGAGTCCTACGGCCGCGAACTGACCGGCAAGATGCGCGAGAAGTTCCTGCGCGCCGACATTGACATGAGCGAGGAGAGCTTCAACAAGAAGATTCGGAATGCCGTCACGCAGAAGGTGCCCAACATCTGGGTTGTCGGCGCCAAGGAACGGGACGACCGCACCATCACGTGGCGCCGCTACGCCAGCAAGGAACAGGTCACGGTCCCCTTTGACCGCGCCCTCGACATGCTCATCGCCATGCGCGAAGGCCGCACCATGGACAACTTCGGCGACGTGGCGCTGCCGGAATAAACCCAATAGCTCTGCATCGTCTTCACTGGGAGCGCCGGCGTCCCGCCGGCAGACTTTCGTGCAACCCCTGCCGACGAGACGCCGGCGCTCCCAGTGGGATTACGGCTGCACTCGAAATCCGTCCTCCCCGCACTCCACCACGCTATACCCGCCCCGCCCGCAATAGAACAGCGCGGGCGTGGTCGCATGCGTGAGGTTCGGATACTGCTCATCCCGCATCTCGCTCCGCCGATGCACATGCCCGGCAAGATAAAGAATCGTCCTGCCCGTCGCGCCCAGCGCGTCACGCAGTACCCCGGCGTTCCCCAGGCGGTGCGTCCAACCCTGCGCATAGACGGCAGTGCGGTAAAGCAGCGGATAATGCCCCACCACCAACACCGGCCCTGCGGGTGCCTCAACCACCAACCGCACCGTTTCCGCAATCTCCCTCTTTCCGATCCCGCCCCGCGATGAAATCACGTTGGGGCGTGTGCCCGGCACAAACACCACCGGCGTGCCGCCTGGCAGCGTGACCCGTACGGGCAACTGTTCGCCGGGCATGAATTTGCCCAAATACCGCTCGAAGCACTTCCGCCGCGCCACTCCGAAGGTGTACACGTCATGGTTTCCCGGAATGGCGTAGACCTTCAGTCCGCGCCACTCCAGTCCCTTCAAGAAGGCTGCGGCCTCCTCGAATTCCTCTTCCAACGACGTAGTCGTGACATCGCCGCCCACAATGACGGTTGCCGCACCCTCGCGTGCCAGCATATCGGCCGTCTGTTCGCGGCCTGACAGGTCAAACTTGTCCATGCGCCGCAGGCGCAGATTGAGCATGCCGAGCAGCCGCTTGCTCGCCACGCGGCGCGGCGACCAGGTCAGCCGCCAGAAATGGAGGTCCGTGATATGCAGCACCCGGTCACGCACCGCG
>CALDSM010000644.1 GCA_937923585.1 uncultured bacterium | reverse complement strand
TGTCCGCGAAGGCGTCCCAGTAGGCGGTGTCCTCCCAAGCACAGATGGACGCGCGGGCCACGTCGTTGGGATCGTTGGTGTAGACCGGGGCGTTGCCGCAGTGGTAGGTCTTGAGCAGGTCGTGCGAGAGCCACGGCACAGCCACGACGCTGCGTTGCGCGGCGGGCTTGAGGCGGTCCGCAGGGTCCATGTAGAAGAAGCCCCAGGGACAGCCCCGGTCGGTAATGTCGTCCACCTCGATCTGCTCCCAGCAGAAGCCCCACACGCCTTCAAATCCCGCGGCATCGAGCAGTTTCACGATGTCGGGGTCGCAGTGTACGTTGCCCGCGATGGTGGCTTCGGCCCAGGGCAGCGCCTGCCGCACCTTGGCACGACGCCCCTTGAGAAACTGCTCCTTTTCAGAATAGGTCCCTTCGAGCACGGGCAGTTCCACGGCGACCTCGTCGCCGTGGGTGTCGTGCCATGCAGTCAGCGTTTCGGCGGCGATGGCGGCGGATTCGGGACTGACAATCCACGTGACGGGCACGCCGCGCGGATGCATGATTTCGGCCAGCGCATGCATGCCGTCGAGACAGGTCCTGCCTTGGGCGGTGCGGGCAGCCAGGGAAGCGAAGGTGTAGATGAGTTCACTCATGGGTGGGGGTTTCCGGAATGGGACCTGTGGGACAAATGAGACGAATGGGACCCATGGAAGGGGGTAAGTCTGTCATTGGGAGTCAGACTCCTCGCAGTAGCGCTGTATGGCCTCGATAAACTCGTCACCGAAGGCGTAGGCCTTCTTCTGGCCGACGCCCGACACCTCCAGAAAGGCGGCGCGGTCCAGCGGTTTGCGGCGGGCCATGTCACGGAGCGTTGCGTCGGAAAAGACGACATAGGGGGCAACGCCCAAGTCGGCGGCTGTTTCACGGCGAATCTGGCGCAGCACCTGGAACAGGGAGGGATCAAAGAATCCCGCTTCTTCAGGCTGCGGCTTTTCGGCGGCGGTCCGGCGCTTTGACGGGGGCACTTTCACCCGGCGCCCGCGGGCGGGTTGTCTGTCGGTCAGCAGCGGGGTTTCGTCGCCCCGGTTCAGCGCCAACCCCCGGGCTGTCGGGCTGAGAATGCTGTACTCGCCGGTCTTGTCGAGAAAGCCCTGCTGGACGAGTTGTTCGACCCAATCGCGCACGGCGCGCGCGTCATGGATGCCCAGCAAGCCGTGAGACGGCAGAAGATGGTGCCTCTTGCCGATGATGCGCTCCTCGCGGCTGCCGGTGAGGATGAGCGTCGTGTAGCTGGGTCCGGCCATGTGTTCGAGATCCAGCACTGCGGACAGGATGCACTGGCCAATTTGCCGCGCGTCGGTCCGGGTTTCTATTTCACCGAGACACACGTCACAGGCCCCGCAGGGCTTGTCCGGAAAGGGTTCGCCGAAATACCCGACCAGCGACCTGTGGCGGCAGCCAAGTTCATCGCAGTGGCGGGCCATGTCCTGAAGCTTCTGCAGGGCCGTATCGGCGCCCTCGGATTCGCTCTTCTCGATGATGCTGCGCCACAACTGGAAATCGGCGTACGAGTACAGCAGCGTGCAGTCCGCCTCCAACCCGTCGCGGCCGGCACGGCCGGTTTCCTGCTGGTAATGTTCGATGGACTTGGGCATGGCGGCGTGGATCACATAGCGCACGTTGGACTTGTCAATGCCCATGCCGAAGGCGACCGTGGCCACAATGATGTCCGCCGCGTCGTTAATGAACGCCTCTTGGTTCTGTTTCCGCGACGCCTCGTCCATGCCCGCATGATAGGGCAGCGCCCTGCAGCCGGCCTTCACCAGTTTCGCGCAGAGATCGTCCACGTCGTCGCGGCGGATGCAGTAGATGATTCCGGACTCGCCCGCGTGCGCGTCTATTAATTCGCGCACCTGCCGGAACAGTTCGGTCCGTTTCTGCACGCGATAGCGCAGGTTGGGCCGGTCGAAGGAGCCCACCAGCACGGCGGGGCCGCGCAGGCCCAGTTCCTGGATGATATCGGCGCGCACGTGCTCCGTGGCCGTGGCGGTGAAGGCGTGCACGGAGGTGCCGGGAAAGGCTTCGCGAAGCTGCTTCAGCGACCGGTACTCGGGGCGGAAATCGTGCCCCCAATGGCTGATGCAGTGCGCCTCGTCAACCACCAGGAAGGAGACCCCGGCATTCTTCAGGTATTCCACAAACGGGGGCTGGGCCATGCGTTCCGGCGACACGTAGAGCAGCCTCAGGCTGCGTTCCTGAATCGCCTTGTGGACGGCGAAGCGGTCCGCGGACTTCATGGTGCTGTCAATCTTGGCCGC
This sequence comes from uncultured bacterium, assembly GCA_937923585.1. Lineage (GTDB taxonomy): Bacteria > Hydrogenedentota > Hydrogenedentia > Hydrogenedentales > CAITNO01 > CAITNO01. The sequence goes on along the minus strand of CALDSM010000644.1, from coordinate 6,056 downwards.
GGCGACACCGTTTGCACGGAGTGCGTCCACCTGGTCCTTCATGAGCGAGAGCAGCGGCGAAATGACGACGGCCATGCCGTCCACGGCCAGCGCGGGCGCCTGAAAACAGAGCGACTTGCCGCCGCCGGTGGGCAGCACGACCAGCGAGTCGCGCCGTTCCAGCGCGCATTGCATGGCCTCGCGCTGGAGCGGCAGGAAACGGTCGTAGCCCCAGTATTGTTTAAGGATATTGTCGAGCGAGTCCATAGGCGGCAAAGTTTAGCACGATGCGGGGCGGCGTGCGCCATTTTTCGGGGGAGGCGCCTCGGCCCCCTTGAACGCAAACGGTTTTGGCGTCACAGAATTTGCGGTGCATTTGGGAGGAAATGGATCTATACTGTTCTCCGAGGTGTCCGGCGGACATATCCAGAAGGAGGTGCCGAAATGAAAGGGCGTACTGTCGGGTTGGATCGAATCGGCGGAGTTGCGGCCCTGATGCTGGCCTCAGCCCTGACGTCGGTCATAGGGGTGCAGGCGGCTGAGCCGCTGACGCTGACGGCAGTCAAGGAACTGCCGGGTATCGGCGGCGAGCGCATGCTGGTGCGCGGGGAACGGCTCTTCGTGCAGGGTGACGCCAGCCTGGCGATCTATGACGCGGCCGACGCGGCCAATCCGCAGTTACTGGGCACGCTGTCCCTGCCCACGCAGGCGGTGGGCATGGTGGCGGGCATGACGGCGTCGGACACGCTGCTGGCCCTGGTTGCCTACCCTGCGGCGGAAAACAAACAGCGCATCTACCTCGTTGACATCACGGCGCCGGCCACGCCCAGCCTGGTGACCTCGTGGCAGGTCAATGCCACCGCAATGCTGCTGCACGGCGGCCATCTGTACGTCACCTCGTCAACGGCCAACACCTTCCAGATCCACGACGTGTCCAACCCGGCTTCACCGCAGGCCGTTTTCAACGCGCCCCCGCGGGTGCTGCCGCTGGAGGGCGGCGGAACCACCACGGACATGTGGTTTGCCGAGGGTGTTGGGATAAGCGGACACCACGCCTTCACGCGCTTTGGCGACGGCAGGCGGGAGGGTCCGGACAACACGCGGCTGCCGCTGCTGGTTTCCTGGGATATCAGCAACCCGGTCGCCCCGGCGGAGACCGCCGCAGTGCCGCTGCCGACGGCGATAGACTATTTGCACCCTTCATGCGCCATTGGGAACACAACGCTCTTCATGGGGCGGTTCTTCTTCGGAAACGAAACCGAGCCCAAAGGGGGCCTGGCCGTTGACATAGGCAATCCCGCGGCCCCCGCCTTTCTTGCGGACATGGCGTGGAACACCGCGGCCGTTGGGGCAAACGGCACATCCCTTTTTGCCGCACCCACGGCGGCGGGAAACTGCGCCCTCATGCCGATGGAAGACGGCGTGGCCTGCCTGGACCTCAGCACCCCCGCAGCCCCTTCGGTGAAAGGGACCCGCACGATCACCCTCAACGACGCGGGTTTTCTTGGAGAGCACATTGCCGCGCTGCTTCCCGACAAACTGGTGCTTTTCCGCAAGCCGGGCGTCGGCGATGTCTTTGACGCCTACAGCGTAATCCCGGCGGAAATCGGCATGAGCGCCGCCGCCACGCTCGTTGTCAACGGCAACGGTTTCGTTCCAGGCACCACGGCCGTGCTGACGAACGGCGCGGACACCATCAACCCGGCCTCGTTGGACATTTCCGCCGGGGGCGACGCGATAACGGCGGTGTTTGACCTGAGTGCCGCCGCACCCGGCGTGTGGCAGCTGCGCGTGACCGCTCCGGGCCAAACCCCGCAGCAGCTTCCCCTGACCGTCGCCGCCGGTCCGGCGATCACCGTCGCCACGACCTCGCCCGACGCGGCACAGGCGTGGGGCAAGGCCACGCTCACGGTTGGCGGAGACGGCTTTGGCCCGGACATGACCGCCCAATTGAAGGGCGGCCGGGCCGCCATGCTGACGGCGGAATCGGCAACGGCCGCCCCGGACGGCAGGTCGGCGACACTGGTGTTTGACGTCACCGGCGCATATCCCGGACCGCGCACGCTGGTCGTCTCCCGGCCCGGCATGACGCGGGGCGAACTGCCCAATGCGACGCGACTGGACTCCGCGCTCCGGATAGACGGCGCCGCGCCGGCCTCGGTCTTCACCGGATATGACTTCGCCGTAACCGTGACCGGCGCAGGATTCCTCGACGGCGACACCGTGCAGTTTGCGCGCGCCGGCAACGAGACCCTCGCGGCGGCAAACAAAACCGTCTCCGCCGAAGGAACATCCATGACGGTCACCGTCCATGCGGGCAGCGCGGATGTCGGCGCATGGGGACTGGACATCATGCGCGGCACGGGGGAACACATTCGGAAGCAAAACGTTCTGACCGTGCTGGCCGCGCCTTCGGCCGTGCTGGCCGTGACGCCCCCCATCATCAGCGGTTTGGCGCAGCAAATCACCCTGCGCATCACCCATACCGCCCTGCCGGACGCGCAACTGCGGCTGCGCACCGACAGCGCCGTCATTCCCGCCGCCCAGTTGCTGCCAGCCGGTTCCGGGGTGGCCGACGCCGTGTTCAACGCGGATTCGGCCCTGCCGCTCGGCTGGGTCACCGTGGAACTTATCCAAAACAACGTCACGCTTTCCTCGCAGCTCCTCCGTGTCGTGGCCGCCGTGCACGGCGCCTCGCTGTCCGAAACCGATTCATTGCTGGTCTCCGGCGAGGGATTCACCCCCGGCTGCAGCGCCTGGATTGAGGAGGTCAACACGGGCCAAAAAATCAACGCCTCGAACGTCACCGACGCCAGGGACACCTCCCTCGTCGCCGGCTTTGCGGGAGCGCTTCCAAACGGCACATGGCGGGTGGGCGTGCGCGGCCCGAACGGCCGCGAAATCATGCAGAACTCTTCCCCAGACGCGGCGCAGACTGAAGCCCGCAGCAACCTGGTGGTCGGTTCCGGGCTCTCCCATTTGAGCGCGGGCGAGGGGGGGCAGGCGAACAACGTGACCCTCACCGTTTACGGCGCCGGTTTCTGCCCCGCACAGTCAATACGGCTCACGCGCGGCGACAACGTCATCGAAGGCACCAACATCACCTGCGCCACCGACACCGGCACAGGGCAGGCCGCCTCCGTCACGTTCGACCTTTCCGACGCGGAAAAGGGCGCCTATGACATCACCGTCACCACCGAAGGCGGCGCCGCCTGCCAACTCAAGAACGCCTTCACCGTGGCCGACGCGAAGCCGAAGATAGCCATCAGGCTGAACATGCCCGACAAGACGCGCGTCGGCCGCACGATCTCGTGCGAGATCTGCATCGTCAACGGCGGCAACGTCGACGCTTACGGGGCCGTCACACTGGACGGCATTCCCTCGAACGCCACCTACTCCTTCCCGAAACTGCCCGCGGGGGTTGAGGATGCGATGACCACGCAGGAGAAGATTCCCGGCGGTCTCGGCACCGTTCAGCTGAACGAGATCAAGGTTGCCGCGGGGCAGACCCTCCTGATACCCGTCAATTTCAGCATGAATCGCGAAGGTTCGATTGCCGTCACGCCGCACTGGGTCGGCGTGCACCAGAAATAGGGGAACCGCCATGAACCGCCATCGTTCCATTCGAGTGATTCTGCCCGCCGGGCTGCTGGTTCTGCTGGTGTGCGCGTCGGCATCGGCCGGCCCCGTGTACTACAAGAACGGCCGCCTTTACCGGAACACGGCCGCCAACGACAATCCCGATCAGCGCAACTGGGAAGTCAAGTCCAAACCGTGCGGGTACGGGGAGCACGAGGCCGTGCTGGGGCCAATCGTGGACCTGGTCCGCACCAAGGCGCCGGGATATTCCTTCTCGCGCGGCGCGGGATTCAACAACAACATAGACCACACCATGGTCTGCTGCGGAGGCAGCGCGAGCGCGATGGTGGATTCAATCCGGGCATCGGGGCTGCTGCCCGCCGGGTGGAAGGCCGTGCGCGTGGACTCCTTTGACATTCTGACGATGCCGGGCGTGAACTCGTCTTCGCACACGGCCTACATGCTGGAAGCGCCGGACGGCACGTCGTACCTGATGGACTCGTATTTCTACAAGGCCGAAATCACCAAGATGAAGAAGGTGGAGAACCTTTTCTACGAGCCCGTCGAAAACAACCACAACTTTGCCGCCAAGGGCTACCTGCAGTTGTTTGCCAATTTCAACAACAAATGGCTGGTCGTCGCCGACGATTACAACTATTACAGGAGACAAGACCAGTCCAAGACGCTGGACAAGGTCGGCAACGGCGGCAAGACGGACTTTCTCACGTCCTACGATCCCAATGACATTCACGGCCCCTCCGGCGCGGGCGAAGCGCGATACATCGGCGGGATGGACGCGATGAACTACACGATCCGCTTTGAAAATCTGGCGACGGCATCGCTCGCGGCGGCCGAGGTGCGCGTGGACGGCATGCTGGACGCGCTCGTGCTGGATCTGGGCTCGGTGCAGTTTGACCGGGTGCGGTTCGGCGAGATTGAGACCGTCCTGCCCGCCAACACCCAGGATTACACCACGGATGTGGACCTCCGTCCCGGCCAAAACCTGGTCGTGCGCGTGCATGCATGGCTCGATGCGGCGGCGGGCTCGGTCCGCTGGACTTTCACCACGCTGGATGCCGACACCCTGGCGCTGCCGGAGGATTTCAGCGCGGGGTTCCTGCCGCCCAACACAAACCCGCCCGCGGGCGAGGGGGCGGTGTCATTCAGCGTGCGGCCCCGGAACGACCTGAGAACGGGGGATCAAATCAGCACGCATGCCAGCATCCAGTTTGACATGAACGACCCCATCAGCACGCCGGTATGGACCAACACCATAGACAACACCGTGCCGGACAGTGCGGTGAGCCCGCTGCCCGCCGCCGTGGACACCCCCGACTTTGATGTGCAGTGGACCGGCACGGACGCCGATGCGGGCGTGTCCGGTTTCACGCTGTATGTGTCGGCCGACGGAGGCGCCTATGTGCCCTTCACGACGGAGAAGGAGGCGGGAACCACTGCATTCCCAGGCGTGGCGGGGCACAGCTATGCGTTCTACACCCTTGCGGAAGACACCGCGGGCAACCGCCAGCCGGTGCCCGCCGCGGCACAGGCCACGGTCAGCGTGAATGCGGCGCCCGCCGAAGGCGAGGATGAAGGAGAAGGCGAGAACGAGGGAGAGGGAGAGGGCGGAGAGGGCACAGGCTGCCAAGGATGCAGCAAGAGCAGTACATCCGGCAACAGCAAGGGAGACAGAACGGCGCTGGCGTTTGCGGGAGCGCTGATGGCGGTGGGATCGCTGACGAGAAAGCGGTGATCGTAGTTCGGCTGGCTGCCCTTCGGCACCCCTTGCCGACGGTGCAGACACACAACTCCTATCTCGTTGCGCAGAGCGTCGTGTCGGGGTACGCAGCCAGCACGGTGGAGGCCAGACCTTTGTACGGCATCAGAAAGCGAAGCTTGCCGAACACCGTCTGAATCAACTTCTGGTTTGCCTCGATGCTGTAATCGGCAAACTTCCCCGTCACGTCCCCCTCACCCGGAGCATTGATGTCGAGCACCTTCACCGGCGTCCTGCACGAAAAGTCGAAGCGGGAAAGATCCGCCACGCGCAGGGTCGTTCGCGATTTCGCGCGAAAATGAATGCGCTTCCCGGCGATGTCATACACGATGGACCACATTGTGCTGGACTGGCGCACGTCGTCCAGAATGGCGAACGCTGCGGTAACCGCGGACGTATCCGGCCCGGGCAAGAAGCGTCGAACCCCGGCTGCTGCCCGAACAAAGCGCGCATGTGATTCGGCGCCCTTGGGGACTGGAACCGTCCCGCCGAAACCGGCGCAATTCTTCATGAAGGCCGCATCGTTCTCGTAGGTGCCGTTGGCGAGGACCGCGACGGGCATCCGGATTCCGGTGTGACAGACGAATTCGCCGTCTATAACCTCCAGGGCGGCGGCGCGGCCCTTTCGGTCGGCCACCAGGTAGTGCAGCGCAAAACCGGCATCGTCCACCACCCGCAGTTTGGCGCATTGCTCCACCACTTCGGCCACGGTGGCAAAATT
>CALDSM010000643.1 GCA_937923585.1 uncultured bacterium | reverse complement strand
TGCTTCAGGCTGACAAGATGGTGTCGCTCGGCATACTGACCTCGGGTGTCGCACATGAGATAAACAACCCCAACCACGCCATCATGTCCAATACGACGCTCATTGCCGACGCATGGACCAGCATCCACCCCATACTTGAGCGTTTCTACGAGGATTTTGGCGATTTCGTGGTCGGCGGTCTGGACTATTCAAGGGGTCGCGAGGAGTTTCCCAGGATGCTCAAGGATGTCCTGTCCGCCTCCCGCCGCATTGAGGCCATCGTCACCGAACTGCGCGATTTTGCCCGGTACAGCCCCGAAGACACCCTGTCCCCCGTCGAGATCGGGCCCGTGATCGAGTCGGCCCGTGTGCTGCTCTCGAACATGATTAAGAAGTCCACAGACTACTTCTCCGTGTCGGTGGGGGAGGAGCTGCCCTGCGTGCTCGCGAACCGGCAGCGCATCGAGCAGGTCCTGATCAATCTGATTCAGAACGCATGCCAGGCATTGCCCAGCCGCGACAGGCGTCTGGCCGTGACCGCCTCGTTCGACGCGGAGGAGGAGGCGGTGGTGATCGCTGTGGAGGACGAGGGCTCGGGCATATCCGAAGAGAACCTCAGGCACTTGGGTGACCCCTTCTTCACCACCAAGCGCCATTTCGGCGGCACCGGCCTCGGGCTCTGGGTATCCTTCAACATTGTTCGCGAACACCGGGGCCTGCTTCAGTTCTTCTCCACCCCCGGAGAAGGCACCAGAGCAGTGCTGACCCTGCGCACAAGCCTCTCGAAATAGTCGGCAAGGGGTGGAGTGCCTCAAGTGGTGCCGTGCGCCACGAAACGCGACATTCCCATTCGGTGCAGTATGCCCCGGGAAGGGTGCGCGTTCCCGCGCGCCGATCCTGCGGCCAAGGCGGCGCGTTCCGTCCCGCTCCGCACATCCCGCTCCGCAAGACTTCACGCACCCTGCGGTTCTGTGATATTCTTTTTTAACGGGTTGGCAAACAGGAGACGGCATGCGCTACACACTGGGAATTAACTGCAGCGGGTTTCATTCATCCGCGTGCCTGCTGGGCGACGGAAGGCTGCTTTCCGCCGTCTGCGAGGAGCGCCTGAGCCGCGTCAAGCGGGACAAGGCGTTTCCCCACCGGGCGATCAGTTACTGCTGCGACGCCGCCGGGATCACGTTCGCCCAGGTCTCCGATGCATTCATGGGCTGGCACCCGCGCCATTACCTGCGCAAGTCCAACAACATGCTCCAGGAGGCATTGCGGGCGCGGGGCAAGCTGAGCCACGTGGCGGTGAACGAACTGGCCGCCCATGGAGCGGAAGACCTGACTGACGTGGAGCACCGCCTGAGGAGCGCAAATTCCGACCTTTGCATTCATTTCGTGGACCATCACAGTGCCCACTTGGCCCATGCGTTCCACGGTTCCGCATTTCCCTCGGCGGACTTCATGATTCTGGACGGTTTCGGCGAGGTGACCACCGGAATGTGCGGACATGCGGACGTGGATCGCATAGATACCCTCATGAAGTACCCCACGCCGCATTCCATGGGCTCGTTCTATTCCGCCTTCACGGACTACATGGGCTTTGTTCCGGACAATGACGAGTGGAAGGTGATGGCGCTTTCCGCGCTGGGCGATCCCGATGTCTACTATGATCGCATACGCCCGTTGGTCAGGGTGGACGGCGTTCGGTTCGAACTGGACCTGAGTTTCTTCGAGCATTACATCTACTTCAAGGACGGCTATTACAGCGCCAAGCTCGTTGAACTGCTGGGTCCGCCGCTTGCACCGGGCGTCCCCCCGGCACAGCGCGAGTGCGACATTGTGGCGGCCGTGCAGCGCGTGGCCGAAGAGACCCTGTTCTCGCTTTTGGGCGCGCTGCACGCGCGCACCGGTTCCGACGCGCTGGTGGTGGGCGGCGGCTTCTTCATGAACTCCGTGCTCAATGGCAGGCTGCAGGCCAACACACCGTACAGCCGGGTGTTCATTGGCGGAAGTCCGGACGATTCGGGCATCAGCATCGGCAGTGCGCTCTATGGCGCGCACAACGTGCTGGGCATGGCGCCGGGCGGGGAGCCAATGTGTCACAACTATTTTGGCCGGTCCTATTCCAATGGGGAGATCCGCAGCGAACTGGAGCGCCGCAAGATTCGGCACACGCGCCTGGATGACTCACCCGCCGCGGGGACGCGTCTGATACGGGAGGGAAAGATTCTTGGCTGGTTCCAGGGCGGCAGCGAATTTGGCCAGCGCGCGCTGGGCAACCGCAGCATACTCGCCGACCCCACCCGTGCCGAGATGAAGGACGCGGTCAATGCGTCGGTCAAGTACCGCGAGAGTTTCCGCCCTTTCGCTCCGGCGGTCCTCGCGGAACGCCAGCAGGAAGTGCTCGAGATTCCCGTGGACGAAACGGCCCACTTCATGGAGAAGGTGTTTCCCATCCGCCCCGAATGGCAGGCGCGCGTGCCGGCAGTGACCCACTTTGACGGCAGCGGCCGTCCCCAGACGGTCCTGCCGGAAACCAACCCGCGCTTTCACGCGCTCATCAGCGAGTTTGAGAAACAGACCGGTGTCCCGCTGGTGCTGAACACCTCGTTCAACGTGAACGGCATGCCCATGGTGGAGAGCCCCGGTGACGCGTTGGACTGCTTTTTCGCATGCGGCCTGGACGCCCTCATCCTCGGCGACTTCCTTGTCGAGAAATAGTTTTCAGTCAACAGCCAGCGCAGACACGGCATCTCGCCGCGTTTTTTCAGCGCCAAACCACGCATCGTTCATCAACGAGAGGGTTTGGAATACTCTTCCACTTGCGAATCCACGCAGTCTATAACAACCAGTCGTTGAGCAGGTCCGCCGTCATTCGGGGCTGTTCTTGCGGGATGAAGTGCCCCACACCCTCCAGAATTACCAGCCGTGAGCCCGGCGTGCGGCGATGCTGTTCTCGAACGTGTTCCAGCATGTAGCTTGCGCCGCCGACGGCGAACAGCACGGGTGCCTGCAATTGTCCCATGCGGCTCAGCGTGGACTCGGTGTCCTCATTCTCGTAAACGTGCGCCTCAATGGCCCCCGGGCACTTCAGTTGCACGGTCCCATCCGGCATGTCCGCGAACCCGTGGATGACATACACCTCAAAGGCCTCCGGGGACCATGTACTGAAGGGAAGCTTGCCGCGCAGACGGTCGCGCACCGCATCGCGCGACTCGAAATGGGTCCTTCTTCGTCGTGCGCTCTCGGCCATGGAACTGACCAGCGTGAAGAAGGACTTGGGGGCAATAATCGCATCCAGCAGTGCCATCTTCCGGAATAGGCCGGGCCGGGTGATTTGGGCAAGCGCGACTGCGGTGGCCCCGCCGGAATGCCCGACGGCCAACGCGTCGCCGCCGAATCCGAGTGAATCCGCAACGGCGAGCACATCTTCGGCGAAGCGCTCCCAGGCATAGTCCCGGGCGCCCAAGGGTTTGTTCGAATCGCCGTGTCCCCGACAGTCAAGGGACAGTATTCGCGCGCGGGTGGATAGTCCCGCAATCACCGGCTCCCATATGCGTCCCAGGGTTCCGGTGCAGTGGCAGAGGAGCAGGGGAGCGCCCTCGCCGCCGTAGTCCCATACCCGCAGCCGAATGCCCGACGCGCCTGCAATGTCCAAGGCAGCGGGGTGCAAATGACCGAAATTGCCCATCTGGTTCTCCTGCATTGCATGGGGCGCGGCGCGCTGTCTGCGCATCGCGGCCCATTCACCATAACTGTTCACGACAACAATTAAACTCACCGTAACAACGTTGACGGGATGCCCGTGGGCATACTATACTCCGTTTGGTCGCGCCCGCCGCCGACGCGTCTCGGTCACGGACGGCAGGGCACGGTTCATTCCCCATATCCGGCATCACCGCGCACAGGCGCCAGACGCACGCCCGCGTCACGCACCGACGCGCGGGAGGAACGATGATGAAAAAGACCTATATCCTGCAAAGCGGGCGTGCGGTTCCCTCCGACACGGATGAGGGCAGCATCGTTGTGTTTCTTGACCCGGACACGGAAGAAAAGCGTTATCTCGTTGATGAGTTGAAACTGGACGAGCACACGCTCACGTCCGCCCTCGACCCGGACGAGCTTCCCCGCCTGGAATTTGAACCGCAGCACATTGCCATGATTCTCAAACGCCCGAGAAACTACTCCGGCTCCGACGAGTATGATTTCAACGTGAACTCTATAGGCATGTTCCTGTTCAAGGAGCGCCTCATCATTGTGGTGAAGGAAACGGACCCCTGCGTCGGCGACAGGCCGATCACC
>CALDSM010000642.1 GCA_937923585.1 uncultured bacterium | reverse complement strand
CACTGGACGCGGCCAAGCGCAAGGGCCTTACGACCAGCTGCGACTGCAACTACCGCAGCAAGCTGTGGGGAACGGAGGAGGCGAGCCGCGTGCTGACGCGCCTGCTGAAACAGGTGGATGTATTCGTCGGCGGTGTGGAGGACGCCCGAAAGCTCTTCGGGGTGGACGTGCCGGAGCAATTGCGCGACGACGAGAATGCCACGGCGGAACACGCCGCGCAGCGGCTTTGGGAAGTGTTCGGGTTTTCGTGGGTGGCCATGACGCTGCGCAGCGGCGAATCGGCCTCGGTCAACCGCTACGCGGGCATGGTGTGCAGCGCGCAGGGCTGCGCCTTCAGCCGGGACTACGAGATTCAGATCGTGGACCGTGTGGGCGCGGGCGACGCGTTCATGGCGGGGCTGGTGCATCAGATACTGTCGGGCGCCGACCCGGCGCAGACGGTGGAATTTGCCACGGCGGCCGGATGCCTCAAGCACACGATACCGGGCGACCTTAACCTGGTTTCCGTGCAGGAGGTGACCCATTTGCTGGAAGGCGGTCAGGCGGGCCGCGTGCAACGATAGGAAGCAGGACAACGGAATGAACAAGGAAGTCAATCTAAAGAGGCTTAACGACGAGTGGCTGGTGCTGATCCTCCGCGGTGACACGGCGCAGCAGACGGAGGACACCTTTGACGCGCTGGTCGAGGGCGGTGCCACACTGCTCGAAGTGCCCTTCACCACACCCGGCGCGTGCGGCGTGATTGAACGGTTGCGCGCAAAGCACGGCCCGCGGGTGATTGTGTCCGCAGGAACGGTCACCACGGCGGAACAGGCGCGCGCGGCCATTGCGAGCGGCGCGGAGGGCATCGTGTCGCCCAACCTGTACCCGCCGGTGGTGGAAGCGGCGGTCGAGGCGGGCGTCCTGTCCGCGCCGGGCTGCTTCACGCCGAGCGAGGTCGCTGATGCGCTGCGGATGGGCGCGGACGTCATCAAGCTGTTCCCCTGCGACATGGTGGGTCCCCGGTTCGTATGGTACATGCAGGGGCCTTTCCCCGGGGTGCGCATCATGCCGGCGGGCCACATCGGCTTGGAGAACATGGAGTCCTACCATGCCGTCGGCGCCTTTGCGGGAGTCGCGGGCGTTACAACCGAAATGGCACTCGCCGAAGCCGTCAGGGAACGAAACTTCGCCGAAATCACGGCCTGCGGGCGTAAGTGGGTGGCCGCGGTCAAGGCGATGAAATCGGGAGGGAAGACCGCATGAACCCCGGCGAGGTCGAAGATTTCCGTCTCCTGCCGATTCCCGAGATGGAGGCACGGATTCACCGTTTCGAGGAACGGGTCAGCGCGGCGCAAATAGCCAATCCGCCCAGCAAGGATTGGGTGAAACAGGCGCTGCACCGCAAAGGCGACAGCCGCTGCCCGGTGCGCCTCAAGCGTTTGTCCCTCGACATCATTCTACGCTATGGCGACGCGCTCGCCGATCTGTTCTGCGATTATCCCGACGATGTTGTCGCGATGATTCCGTACGATATTACCGTCGGCTACCAGCCGCCGGGGAAATCGCCGCGAATCAATCCAGTCGAGGCGCTCATGCGAGAAATGGAGTGGACCGACGAATGGGGCACGCGCTGGGGTCATGCTTTCGCGGGTGTGGGCGCCACACCGGTGGACCACCCCATCAAGAACTGGTCCATGCTCGACGCCTATTTGCGCAGGGGTGTTCCCGACCCAGATGCGCCGGGCCGGCTGGATTCCGTCGAGAGCACGCTGGCCGTGCACGGTGCGGACAAATACTGTTTCGGTATCATCCATCTGGCCCTGTTTGAACGTTTTCATGCGCTGCGCGGCATGGAAAACACCTTCATGGATTTCTGCGTCAACGAGCGCGAGTCGAACCGGCTGCTGGACGCGCTTGAAGCCTATCTCATCGCGCTGGTCCGGCGCTGGGGCGCGCTCGGCGCGGACGGCGTGTTTATGACCGATGATTGGGGCTCGCAGAACGGCCTTATGATCTCGCCCGATCTCTGGCGTTCGCTGTTCAAGCCCCGCTACGCCCGTGTGTTTGAAGAGACTCACCGGTTGGGCATGGACGCGATCTTCCACAGTTGCGGCAATGTGACGCCCATCGTCGGCGACCTGATTGACATCGGCCTGGACATGCTTGATCCGGTCCAGCCGGGCGCGATGGATGTCGGGCAGATAGCCCGCGAATTCGGGGGCAAGGTCGCGTTCTGCGGCGCGGTGGATGTGCAGAACCTGTTGGGGTCAGGCTCCCCGCAACAGGTAAAGGATGAAGTGAGGCGCATTATTGAGACGCTCGGCAAACCCTTCGGCGGCGCGCTGCTGCTCGGACCGGCCAACGTGATGACCCCCGACATTCCGTTTGAGAATCTCGTCGCGCTCTTTGAAGCGGCGCACGAACAGGCATAGGAACAGGAAAAAGGCAATGCTGGTTTCTCCGGATGAATTGAAGTCGCTGGTAAGCGCCGTTTTTCAAAGCCGCGGTCTTAATGAACGCGACAGCGGGATCATGGCGGAGTCGCTTGTCCACGCAAACCTGCGCGGCACGGACTCGCACGGCGTGATGCGCACACCGCACTACATACAGCGCGTGGACGCGGGCTCCATCAATCCCCGTCCCGTAACAAGGATGGAGCGCACGGGGCCGGCGACGGCCACGATGGACGGTGATCACGGTTTTGGAATCGTGACCAACTGGGACGCCATGGGGCTCGCCATTGAGATTGCGCAGGAGTCCGGTGTCGGTTTTGTCGGCGTAAACCACAGCAACCACTGCGGCGCGCTGTCGTTCTTCGCGCACCGCGCCATGGAGGCCGGCCTCATCGGCATGGTGTTTACGCAGACCGACAAGGGTGTCGTGCCCTTCGGCGGACGGGTTCCCTTCTGCGGCACCAACCCGCTGTGTTTCGGGATTCCCGCGGCGTCCGGCCCGCCGGTGGTGCTCGACATGGCCACGAGCACGGTGGCGGGAGGGCACATCTACAAGGCGCGGATGGAAAACAGGCCGATTCCACCGACCTGGGCGCTCGATGCCGACGGCCAGCCGACCACGGACCCGCACAAGGCGGCATTCTGGACGCCCGCTGCGGGCGCCAAGGGATACGGACTGGGCGTCATTATTGATATACTGACGGGAATCCTTTCCGGCGGCGCCTTCGGTCCGCATATCCCCATCATGTACGGCGGTGACATGAGCCGGCATCGCAACCTCTGCCATCTGGTCGGCGCGCTGGACTGCCGGCGCTTTGCGGGCGGGGACGGATTTCGTGACCAGGTGGCCGCCCTGGTGACCGGCCTGCATGCGGCACCCGCGGCCGAAGGCTTCGACCGGGTGATGGCCCCCGGCGAACCCGAGTATTTGTGCGCGCTGGAGCGGGCAAAGAACGGAATTCCCGTGGACGGGAAGGTCATGGATGAATTGAACGCGCTGCTGCCGAAGGCATGACGCCGCAGGCGGCCGCGAGAACATCGGGACACATTGAAGGAGAACGTTTTGTGAAGAAGGCAGTCATTACCGATCACGGTTTTCCGCATGTTGACCTGGAACGCGAGGCCATCGAGTCGGCGGGGTGCGCGTTTGAAGTCATTCAGCCCATTTGCAGGACCGAGGACGACATCATCCGCACCTGCGGCGACGCAGACGCGCTGCTGGTGCAGTGGGCACCGGTGACGCGGCGCGTGCTCGAAGCGCTTCCAAGGGTGCGCTGCATCGTCCGCTACGGCGTCGGGGTGAACAACTTCGATCTGGACGCGGCAAAAGACCTGGGCGTGGTGGCCGCCAACGTGCCCGATTTCTGCGTCGAGGAGGTGGCCAACCACGCGATGGCCATGATCCTTTCGCTGGTGCGGCGCATTCCGCAGGACCACCATCAGATTTTGCAGGGCGGCTGGGGTGTGAACCCGTTCCGGCCGATTTATGCGCCGACGGACCTGACGCTCGGCTTGGTAAGCTTCGGCAAGATCGCGCGCAATCTGGCACGCAAGGCCGCGGTTTTTGGCTTCTCCATTGTGGCTCATGACCCTTACGTGGACAGGGCGGTCTTCGATGAGTATGGGGTGAAGGGTGTGCCCTTCGACGAGTTGCTCGCATGCTCGGACGTCCTTTCGCTGCACTGCCCGCTGATTCCGGCAACGACGCACCTCATGAGCCGAGAAACCATCGGCAAAATGAAGCCGGGCGCGATTTTGATCAACACCTCGCGCGGGCCGGTGGTCGAGGAACCGGCGCTTATCGAGGCACTGAAGTCGGGACATCTCAGCGGCGCGGGACTGGACGTGTTCGAGGAGGAGCCGCTTCCTGCGGGAAGCCCGCTGCGCGTGTTCGGAAACGTCATCCTGACCAGCCACGCCGCATCCGTGTCGGAAAAGGCGGTCGAGATCCTGCAGCGCAAGGCCGGCGAGGCCGCGCGCGATTTCCTGCTCGGCAAAGACCCGGTGTCACGGCTGGTCTGAGGCCCAATAACAGAAAGGACTCGCATCATGAAATTCGTTCGATTCACAGCGGCCCGTTACACGCAGGGCGTGTACGGCCTGGTCAACGAGGGCGGTTCCATCCAGGTGCTGAAGGGCGGCCTGTTTGACGTGCCGGAACCCACCGGTGACGTGCTGAAGGAAACGGACATCGAGCGGTATCTCCCGCCCGTTGATCCGCCCAATATCATGGCCATCGGAAGAAACTACTATGAACACGCCATGGAAACCTCCGACGAACTGCCCAAGGCGCCGCTGCTGTTCCTGAAGGCAACCACGTCGCTCATCGGCCATGAGGACAACATTGTTATCCCGAACGCCGCGCCGACACACGTGGACTACGAGGCCGAACTGGTGGCCATCATCGGGCGCAGGGCGAAGAACGTCCCCATCGAAGCGGCGCTGGACTATGTGTTCGGGTTCACCTGCGGGCATGACGCGTCGGCGCGCGACTGCCAGACGAGCGACGGCCAATGGGCCCGCGCAAAGAGCTTCGACACCTTCGCGCCGATGGGACCGCATGTGATCACCGGCCTCGACCCGTCCGATCTCCTGATCCAGATGCGTGTCAACGGCGAGACCGTGCAAAACCAATCCACCAAGGACATGGTCTTCAATGTGCCCTACCTCGTGAGTTATCTCAGCCGCTCGCTGACGCTGCTTCCCGGCACGGCCATCTACACCGGCACGCCCTGCGGCGTGGGCATCGCCCGTAAACCGCCGCTGCTGCTCAAGCCGGGTGACCTGTGCGAGGTGGACATCCAGGGCATCGGCGTGCTGCGCAACCGCGTGGTGGCCGAACAGTAGCCGGAGAGAACGCGATGAATCCGCTTGCCGCTGAAATCAAGTCAGCCCGCGTGCCGGAAGGCGGCGTGGCGCTGTGGTGGCTTGCCCAGGCCGGTTTCGTTTTCAAGACGGACTCGGGCGCGGTTCTCTACGTGGACCCCTATCTGTCGAACGTGGTCGAGAAGGCGTTTGGGTTCAAGCGGCTGTCGCTGGCCCCGATTGCGGCGGACGAGGTGCGGGCCGACTGGGTGGTCAGTTCGCACGAGCATCTTGACCACATGGACACGGACTCACTCCCCGTCATCGCGGAAAACTGCCCCGGTTGCCGCTTCGCCGGTTCGCCGGCCTGCGTGCCCGAGTATGCGAAGATCGGCATCCCGATGGACCGGTTCACGCTGCTGGAGGCCGGCGGGCGCTATGCGCTGGGCGGCGTTACGGTCACGGCGGCGCGGTCGGACCACGGCGAACTGTCACCAACGGCGCTGTCGCTGCTCTTCGATTTCGGAAAGACCCGCGTGCTGTTCACCGGCGACACGGCGCTGAATATTCCCATGATGCAGCCGCTGATTGACCTCAAGCCCACGGTCCTGATCACGTGCATCAACGGGCGGTTCGGGAATCTTGACGCGGAGCAGGCTGCCGAGCTGACAGAGATCGTGTCGCCGCAGGTCGTGGTTCCGTGCCATTTCTGGATGTTCAAGGAACACAACGGCGACCCCGAGGCATTCATCCAGGCATGCGCGCGGCGCTGTCCCGAAGTGCTCGTGCGCCTGCTGACGCCGGGCGAAGGTTTCTGTTGTTCATCCACGGCCGTCTCGGTCGTTTCATAGGAGTCGTTATGGCAAGAAGAATTCGTTTTGTGGAGGCGCTGCGCGAGGGCATGCGCCAGGAGATGGAGCGCGATGCGTCCGTCTTCGTGATGGGCGAGGGCGTGGGTCCCCATGGAAGCTGCTTCAAGCAGACCGAGGGCTTTACGAACCAGTTCGGTGTGGACCGTTCGCGCGATACCCCCATCTCGGAGCTGGCGATTGCCGGCACGGCGGCGGGCGCGGCCCTTTTGGGCATGCGGCCCATCGCCGATCTCATGTGGATTGATTTCTCGATGCTGGCCATGGACCAGATCTGCAACCAGGCGGCCAAGCTCCGGTACATTTCGAACGGCCAGGTCAAGGTCCCTGTCGTGTACCGCATGACCACCGGCAAGTCGAAATCAAACGCGGCGCACCATTCCGGGTCGTTCTATTCGTGGTTCATCAACACGCCGGGCCTGAAGGTGGTGGTGCCCAGCACGCCCTACGACGCGAAGGGCCTGATCATCTCGGCCATCCGCGACGACGGCCCGGTCATCTACCTGGAGCACAAGCTGCTGTTGAACAACCGCGGCGAAGTGCCCGAGGAACCCTACGAGGTGCCCCTCGGCGTCGCCGAGATCAAGCGCGGGGGAACGGACCTGACGATAGTCGCCACCGGCGCGATGGTGGGATTCAGCCTCACCGCCGCCGCGGCCTTGGAGAAGGAGGGCGTGAACGTGGAGGTGGTGGACCCGCGCACGCTCATGCCCTACGATGGAGAGACCATCCTGGCGTCCGTGCGCAAGACGGGCCGGCTGCTCGTTGTGGAAGAAGGCTTCCGCCCCTGCGGGTTTGGGTCGGAAATCATCGCGTTTGTGGTGGAGAATGCGATGGACGCGCTGCGCCAGCCGCCGCGCCAGCTCACCACCATGCACACCACCATCCCCTTCAGCCCGCCCATGGAAGACTATGTGTTCCCCAACCCGGACCGCGTCGCCGATGCCGTTCGCCAAATGCTGACGGCCTGAGCGCCGGGAGAGTGAGACAATGGACAACACAGCCAAGATTCACCTGCTCGAAACTATGCTGCGCATCCGGAAAGCCGAGTTGCAGCTTGCCGTCATGTACAAGAACGGAAAGGTTCCCTGCGCCGCCCACCTGTATGAGGGCGAGGAGGCCATCGCGGCGGGCGTGTGCGCCAACCTGCGCAGGGACGACTGCATCACCAGCACGCACCGCGGCCACGGGCACTGCATCGCCAAGGGTCTGGCGCTGCGCGAGATGATCGCCGAGGTCTGCGCGCGCAAAACGGGATGCTGCGGCGGCAAGGGCGGCACCATGCACCTGTTCAAGCCCGAGGTCGGCGTCATGGGCACGGTCGGCATCGTAGGCGGCGGCATACCGATTACCACCGGCCTCGGCCTGTCCATGAAAATGCAGAACACCGACCGCGTGGCCGTAAGCTTCTTCGGTGACGGTGCCTCCAACAACGGCGCATTCCATGAGAGTATCAACCTTGCCGCGCTGTGGAAACTGCCCGTCATTTACGTCTGCGAGAACAACCTTTACGCCACTTCGGTCGCCGTCTGGCGTTCCACTTCCGTGCAGGACATCGGCGTGCGCGGCGCGGCTTACGGCATTCCCGGCGTAACGGTGGACGGGAACCGCGTGGACGAGGTCTACGCGGCGGCGCAAGCGGCCGTGGCGCGCGCGCGGGCGGGGGAAGGCCCGACGCTGCTCGAGTGCAAGACCTACCGCGTCCGCGGGCATTTCGAGGGCGACGACGCCTTCTACCGCACCAAGGAGGAGGTCGCCGAGGCACGCCTCCGTGACCCGATTGATTACTGGAAAGGAAAGCTGGTCGCCGATGGCGTTATCAGTGAGGAAGCATTCAACGCGCTGAACGACAAGGCCGACGCCGAAGTGGCCGACGCTGCCGCGTTTGCGGAGTCCAGCCCGTTCCCCGCGCCGGAAGAGGCGCTGATGCTGACAGGACAAGCCTGAAAAGACGGTAACCACGGAACGACACGGAAAAGGAACAAAGACCGGAGATAACCGCAAGGAACGCAAAGATCACAAAGAAGATGAGAAACTGAAAGATGGCGGTGCTGAACCGCACGGAAGAACAGAGTTTGAGATTGAAGTAGAGAAGGCGTTCTTCTTTTCATCCTGTGCATCCATGTTCACACGTCTTATGTTCTTCCGTACTGATCCGTGTGTTCCGTGGTTAAGAACCCAAAGGAGACAATGTCATGGCATATGTGGTGGTGATGCCCCGCCTGGGCCAGACCATGGAAGTGGGCGAAATCGTGGAATGGAAGAAGGCCGAGGGCGACCCCGTCGAGAAGGGCGAGGTGCTGCTGAGCGTCCAGTCGGACAAGTCGGAACTCGAAGTCGAGGCTGACTACACCGGCGTGCTCGTAAAGATTCTTGCCGATGCAGACACGGGCGAGATTCCGTGTTTCGAGCCCATCGCCGTCATCGCCGCAGAAGGCGAGGCGGTGGACGTGGACCAGGTTTTGGCCGACTTCCGCGCAAAGCAGGGGGCATGAACATGCAAGCAGACCTGACCGGCAAGGTGGCCGTGGTGACCGGGGCCGCGCAGGGCATCGGCCGTGCCATTGCGGAAACGCTCGCGGCCAACGGTGCCCTCGTGACCATCTGCGATGTTCAGGCGGACAAGGGCAAAGCCACTGCCGCAGAAATTGGTGCCGGTGTGGATTTCCTGCCCTGCAACGTGGCGGACGAGGCCCAGGTGCAGGCGCTAATAAACGCGGTGGTGGCCAAGCACGGACGGCTCGACATCGCCGTCAACAACGCGGGCATCAACACCGGCCGTCCCGAAGACCGCGTCACCGTGGACCAGTATTCCACCGAGATATGGCACCGCATCATGGACGTGGATTTGCACGGTGCGTTCTACTGCTGCAAGGCCGAGGCGGCCCAGATGGTGAAGCAGGGCTCGGGCGCGATCGTCAACATCGCGTCCATTGCCGGCGTGGTGCCGCTGCGGCTTCAGATTGGTTTCGTGGCCGCCAAGGCGGGGGTTATACGCATGACGGAAGCGATGGCCTGCGAACTCGGCCCCAAGGGCATCCGCGTCAACTGTGTCTCACCCGGTTCGACGCTTGTGCAGGGCACGCGCCAGCTTTTCTACAACAACAGGGAAACCGCGGACCGGCTGCTGTCGTTCATCCCGCAGGGGCGTCCCGGCGAAACCGATGAAATCGCGAACGCCGTGCTGTATCTCGTCTCGGATGCCGGTTCCTATGTCAACGGCCACAACCTGATCGTTGACGGCGGCTGGACCTGCGGATTCTCGCGGGACTTCTAACGATCAACGTCCTGTTCAAGTCCGTATCCCGCCAGCGCGTTCTCGACCAGGAACGATTCCACGGTCTCCTTGTCGGCGGGACAATCGCCCGACCGCAGCAGCGGCTTCTTCTCCTGGAACAGGGTAATCTTGCCGGAAGCCAGATGCACCCATCCGAAGAGGCCCAGTTCGTAGCCTGCCGCGCCGATGAACATTGCATCCGCAGTCTGGCAGGCCGGCTGGAAGGTGTAGGTGCCGCCGACCAGGAAGGCCGTCTGCGCCCAGGGCACCACGGATTCCTTGAAGATGTCCAGTTCCACACGGGGGAAGCCCAGCCCGAAATTGGCCGCGATGTGGTTGGGCGCGCCCGTTTCGTGGGTGGAGTCGCCGAAATTGACGTTGCCCGCGCTGGCCGCGGCCGTGGCGCTGGCCCCGTCGAAATTGAACCCGAGCGTGCTGTCGTAGGAGAACTTGGAACTCACGCGGGCCGACGCGCCCAGCGGCACCACGGCGTTCACCACAAACTGCACCTTCACCTTCAGCTCCACGGGCACCAGACCCACCATGAAGGGGATGTACATGATGGTTGCGGGCAGTTCCAGGTTTACGGCGTCGTTGCCGGAGGCGGCCACGGTCAGGCTGACCGTCAGGTCGCCGCGCATCGCGTCCAGCTCGTGGCCAAACTCCTGCGGCTCGCCGCCCGCAAAGGTAATGCTGTCTTTGCTTCGGAAGCGCTCGAGCTTGCCGGCCGCCTCCAGTTTCGCCGCCGCCGTGCTGACCAGCCCCTTGCTGATGATGAAGTCGTAGGTGGCGACGGTGTTGTCCAGCGTGCATTTGATTTCATAGTTGTACTCGCCGATGTCGAAGGAGAACTCCACCGGCGTCGCCGCCTTGGGCACAACCCGCCCGTGTCCGGGCACCTCGATGGCGGCGATCTTCTCCGGGGTGAATTCCACGCCGTAATCCCAGGCGATGGTGCCGTCCGTGATCGCCTCGTTGAGCGTCATGTACTCCGTTTCCACCACCAGATTGCCGCCGTTTTCGGTCACCGCGCTGATGCGGCGGGCCGCAACGCCGTGGATGATCAGCGGCCTCCCCTCCTCCAGCGGCAGCCCGGCGGCCGCCACCCCGGCGGCGTCAAAGGTGTACACGTGGTTCTCCGGATCGGAGTCCGTCATCAGCCCGAGATGGGCCTCGTCCACCACCACGGTTTCGGGGGCGTAAGTCACGTCATAGGTGGTGCTGTCCGCCTTGGGACCGAGCGACACGGTAAGGTCCACGGGGGTTCCCTTTTCGGCTGCCGTCCCCGCGGCGGGCACCTGGAAGGCGACCTGTCCCGCGGGCACCGTCGCATCATAGTCTTCCTTCGTCTCACCAACCGTGTAGCCGGCCGCCTCAATGGCCGCTGTCGCCTGGGCAAGGGTCTTTCCCTTGACGTCCGGGACAACCTTCGCTTTTGGTTTGCAGCCCGCCCCCAGCAGGATCACGGAAAGGCACAGCAGCACAAGCATCATCCATCGAACGGTTGAAAAGCGCATGGTTCGCACCCTCATTGGTTGGCAATCCGGTTCGTTGATTCTATCACGAACCGAACGGGGCGAAACCTCAGTAGTTTCTTACGAGGATCTCGTTTATGGCGTTTCGTCTCTCGGGCTCCACATTGACGCAGCGGATCTCGGCAATGCGCACCTGTAGGGGGGGGCGAAACCATCGGCCTTGGCTTCGTCAGCCTACAATGCCACAATACGATTCCAAAGGAACTTTACCGAGTACACTGCGCTGTGCTTTCCGCCGTGGGCTATGACATCGCACCCATTCTAGAAAGACTGGGGTTGCTGGTGTGGTGTCCTTGAAGGCTTTGCCTTATAATCCTTGTCACTCATTATACCGTCTTTACTATAAGGGGTGAATATCAACATGAACGTGTCCCTTCCGATCTCGTCCAGCGTGGACTATGCCGCAATTATGGCACAGGTTCGAGGTGCTGATATCGAGGCCACAATAGCGTTCATCTCGGAAGAGTTTCCTTATGCATGGGTCGATGCCTACAGGAATTCGGCCCCGTTGCGCGACATGGATCTATGCAGAATCCGCGTGGGTTCCTTCGAGTACATCTATGATGACTACGCAACTCTTGAGGCAAAAGGGATCGCGCCGATAGACACGGAGGATGAAGCCAGAATCGTGGCGGTATTGGGGCGATCTGTCTTGCAGGAAAAGGCCCGGGACGATTCTCGACTAAGGGGCTGGGTGGGCGCCACCGGAAAGTACTTCGGCACCGCTTGGGACAAGGGACATTTCATGGCCCATTCCATAGGAGGATCGGTGGATCATGCGGAGTTGAACGTGTTCATTCAGAGCCGCGGTCTTAATCGCGGTTGGACAGAACAGGGGAAGCATTTCCGCGCGATGGAACAATACTGCGAGCGAAATCTCGGCACATTCTGTTTTAGCAGACCGGTCTATACCGACGGAACGGCCAAGCCTTCCTTTCTGGAATTCGGCGTGCTAAGAAGCAACGAGGATCTTTGGGTCGAGTGCTTCGAGAACTGTTAGGTTACTTCTTCCAGCGACCTTGTTCCTCGACAGGAGGCGGTACTTCCTCACGGTTTCGACAGAGCGAATTCTTCGTGACAGGTTTCCCCTGCCGTATTTGCGCGGCCCTAAGAACAGGCAATGTCCGGGAACCTATCTTTGTAGGTTTTCCCCCGGCACCCCCTGCAAGCTTGCCCCACCAGTTTCTTCTAGTCTTATTGCCGGAAGCGCTCCATTCAGACATGATCTCATCGATTAAGTCGGCAACGTCGTCATAGCCGTTTGAGCGCAGCCAGGCACGGGCATCCATTACAGCGTCTATTCCTTAACTCTCTACACGCCACCTGTAAAGCCGTTGATGACCGTCAAGAGCTTCCAGCAACCAGATTTCATCTTCCCCTTGGACCGAATGTACGACCACTTCGGCAAAAATTGTAAAGAACAGCGTCCGAACCATGGCGACCTCGTTACACGCAGCGTTTTCGTCGTGACCTCGACCCGTTATCGCCGGGTTAAATATTGGGCTGTGCACCGTTTCGGTAGTCTTCAAGGGGATGATGAAGCGCACTACAGCGGTTGTTTCGTCTATAATGTATCTTTTACCTACGGCATCAGCCTGGGTTCGAAGATCGTCGGCTCGGAACCTACCGCTGGCGTGCGTTATCGAATACCCCCCGAAGTAATCTGCGACCTTGGAAGCGATGCGACCGGCGTATCTTTCATCAGTCTCGTTATTCGTGCGCGGAAGGATCGTACCAAAAGAGCCAAGACCCAGTGCCCTGAGTGTGTCCAAGAGGGTGTCTTGGAAAAAGAGGCTATCCAAGGACTGTTTCAGCAAGTCTTCACGGGTAAGAGGCATCAGGAATTCGTAGAGAAGAACGGAATCATGACTGGTTCTAACGTACGATGGCAGAATATTCTCCTTTTGGCTCGTACGCCTAACGAAGTCCTCCTTCTTCAGATGGATGAACTCCCGCTTCACGCGGTAACGCCCACGTTCTTTCTGGACAACACTCTTAAGCTGCTTGCCCAAATTGGTTTTTGGGGTGGTGCCTACCCACCCCACTTCTTTGCCCAGTTCTTCTTCGGTAAACAGTTCTTGGGACTTTGCATGCCGAAGAAGGAAATCGTATGCCTTCCGTTGTCCTTCGTCACCAGCCATGACACAACTCCTCCCTGTAATTGCAGAAACAATAGGCGTTCCTTGAGAATACGCATGTAACTTACATATGGTCGGCGTTTCTCCCATACGACTAATCGGATCATGAGAATATATCTACATTTAGTCCAATGTCAAGATCTTATATATATATTTGTGAAGAGATTAGGTGTCCATTTACTTATAGTTCCGAACAAGAATCTCGGTGATTACACCTCTCTTGCTCGAAACGGAGTTGATAAGTCTGGTAGCGGACACCCGCTCTATTGTGAATCCATCATAGAGTCGGTCAAAAAAATCGTCGTCGGGGGTTTCATTGCAGGGGTCGGAATTGCTGAGCAGCAACTTGGCGCCGCGAGTATTAATGTCACGGCAGAAACCGGCCAGCCGTCGTTGTTCGGCATCGCCAAAGGTGCCGGCGGCGTAACTGTTAAAACTCGCAGTACGGCTGATCGGTCGGTAGGGCGGGTCAAGGTAAACGAATGTGTTCTCGTCAATGAAATTGGCAGCACGCTCAAAATCACCACATTCAATGCGCACCCCCTGCAGCAACTTCGATACTGTAAGCAAGTTCTCCGCGTTACAGATGCGTGGTGATTCGTACTTGCCGAAGGGCACGTTGAACAGGGCGCGCGAGTTCACGCGGAACAGTCCGTTGAAACACGTGCGGTTCAGGAAGATGACCTGGGCTGCACGGTTAACCCCCCCTTTGGGAGGTCTCTTAAAGTTGTACGCGGGACGATCCGCGTTAAATGCCTCGCGTGTCTCGAGAAAAAGAGCCTTACGCTGTGCCTCATCTCGGGCCAAATAGTGCTTCTGCATCGTCTTGAGTCTGTCAATTAGGGATTCCACTGCGTCGCGGACGACCTGCCATGTCAGGACAAGCTCCTCGTTAGCGTCCATCAACAGAGTCTCTTCAAAACGGTACGCTTGCGTTAGATGAAAGAACACGGCACCACTGCCAACAAAGGGTTCCACATAACGTGTGATAGTGCCGTCATGCAGACCGCTAGGCAACCGGACAGCAATGGCATCCAGTAACTGCCGCTTTCCACCAGCCCATTTGAGAAATGGTTTTGCAGAGAGTGCCTGGGTCATTTCGCCGTGCGCTCCATGCGGAATTCACCGTCCTGCCAGACGACGTGGGTGCGCTGCGTGATCCAGTCGCCGGTGTTGATGTAGAGGCCGTCGCCGGTGGGCGTGGGATGGGTTTCCAGCGCGGGGGCATGGGCGTGGCCGCAGATGACGACGTCGGCCGCGCCGGCGGCGAGCAGGCCGCGGGCGTGCTCGCGCAGCGCGCGGGCCTCGGGGCCGTTTTCGGGGTCCGCCACGCCGAGGTAGGTGCGGCTGCCGTGGCTCACGCCTTTGGCGATGAGCATGGCCCAGTCGGGATGAATCAGGCGGAACGCGCCGACCACGAGCGGGTTGCGCGCGATGCGCTTGTAGAGGCGGTAGGCGCGGTCGGCCTTGTTCACGCCGTCGCCGTGGAACAGCAGCGCGCGTTTGCCGCCGAAATCCATTTCCGCCTGATCCGGGTGGATGGTGAAGCCGGTTTCATCCCTCAGAAAGCGCCCGGCCCAGAAATCATGGTTTCCGCAGAGCAAATGCATTTCAACACCGGCGTCGCGCAGCGCGGCAAGGGCGCGGAGCACGTCAAAGCAGCCGGAAAAACAGACGTGCCTGTATTCAAACCAGAAATCGAAAAGATCGCCCGCGCAGATCAGCCTGCCGCAGTCCTGTTCGCCGAGGGATTCGAGGAAGCGCACAAAGTCGGCGCGCTGGGACCGGCCGTCCTCTCCGGTTTTGAGGTGGACATCGGAAAACAGAACCGTCGGCTTCACAGCAGGCCAAACTTGCTCAGCGGCCAGAAACGCAGGACGGCCTTGCCCACAATCTGATCGTCGTTGATGGCGCGGAAACTGCGGCTGTCCTTGCTGACGCTGCGGTGGTCGCCCAGCACGTAGTATTCGCCCTGGTGCAGCACGCACAGGTCCCTGTCGGGCGACTGCATTTCCTCCGGCTGGAGGTAGGCCGATTCGTCAATCTGCCAGTTGTTCACGCGCACCCGGCCGTGGTCGTATTCCACCTTCACCGCGTTTTCGGAGAGCGCGGCGTCGTCCCTGCCCTTGGCGTCCACCGTGTTGCGCCGGTGTTCCGGGTGTGCCGCAATCAGCCGTTTGACGTAGCGCTTGTTGTCCACGCCGTCAAACACGATGATGTCACCCTGGCGGAAGGGCTGAAAACTGTCCATAAACGGGAGTTTGCTGAGCTGGTGGGGCAGTTTCAGGACCAGGATGCGCTCCTGGTCGTGCAGATTGGGCAGCATGGAGGGACCCAGCACCTCGTAGCCTTCCAGCACGAAGGTCTTGATGCCCCAGAAGGCCACCAGGAAGATCACCACCATTTTGATGAGTTCGATGAACTCGCGTTTGGCTTCCTGCCGGGGTTCCGGGGGGGCTTCCCGCTCCGCCTGGGGAAGCGGCGGCGTCTCTTCGGTCATTTCCAAACGATCACACTCCGTGCGCGGGCAATCCGCCCTTCCGCATTACAGTACTATACCACAGCATGCCGCGCACGCGCGAGGTCAAACCGCTTCAAGTCCAAGCCTGCGAACGAGTTCCGAATCGGTGCGGTAGCGGGGCATGATGATTTCCACGTCCCGTGCCACCACCTGGCGCGACACAAACAGCGCCGAAGCCGGATGCCGGTAGGCCATGTCCTTGAGGTACTGCCACCATTCGAGTTCCAGCGAGGTGCGGCCCGAAAGCGCCGCCGAAATGCCGCGCGGATCGCGGGTGTCGCGGGCGGCCTCCACCTCGTCGGCCAGCGACTGCTGGCCCTGTTCGGCGTGCTGCTCCCGTTCGAGGCGCTCGCCGTATTCCCGGGCCAGTTTGCAGGCCTCGCGGTAGCGCCCGGCGAATTCATCCCATTGCGGGTCGGTCTGGCGGACCCATTCCTCCAGGAATTCGGTGCGCAGCGACAGCGGACGCGCCTCCAGCCGGCCGGCGATTTCGGCGTTGCGCAGCAGGTAGTGCAGACCCGTGCGGATATGGTCCTCCGGCGCCTGCAATGCGACCGCATCCTCGGGATTCTTGGGGTATTCGCCGTGGAGGATGAGCGCCCGTTCCTGGTAGTTCGCCACCGACGGCAGCGGCTCGGGGAACGCCGCGTAGTCATAGTCCAGCCCCGCGGCCATTGCATACCCGCGTACGCCCCGCTTTAGGTCGCCCGCGTCGAGCGCGGCGTCGGCCTGGGCCAGAAATTCCTCCTGGATGCGGCGGCGCACCCGCAGCACTTCGTAGGCCTGTGCGGCGGTGGTCAGTTTGGACAGGCGCACGGCATTGTCGGCGAGCCGCATCAGCGGCTCCCAGGGCAGTTGCGGCGGGCCCTTGCGGTCCAACTGCGCCCGCACATGCGCCAGAATATTCGGATTCTTCATCAGGTCCAGCGCGCTGCGGTACATCGGATCATTCTCGTCCGGCGGCAGCAGGTACTCGTATTTCGGCGTGTTGATGTCCTCGGTCGAGTCCTGCCGCAGCGGGGAATAAGAGATGAACAGGAAACGGAAATTGACGATGTCGCCCGTGGCGACCGCGTGGGCGAAGGATTTGGCGATGACGGCGTCCGTCACCTGCGCCTTTTGCTGGGGTGCGCGCGCCATTATTTACCCTCCCCCGCGAGAATCGCGGCGACAAACCGGGAGCGCTCGTCCCAGTCCACACTGGGCTGGGTGATGTCATAGAAGGGCAGGCGCTCGTGGATCTCGTGGAAAAGCTGCTGCCGGTAGCGGCGCAGCACGCTGCTGGCATGCCGCTCATGGGCGGCGTCCCAGTTGCTGTTTTCGACGCATTCCGGGTCGCGCCCGGCCTCCAGCATCAGCTCCTCCATGTACACCGACAGGAAGTCGCGCAGTGCCTGGTCAAACTGCCGCCGGAGCCGCTCCGACGCGGCCGGGTCGTTTGCCTGCGCCCGCCATTCCTCCTCCAGTTCCATCACCCGCGTGCGGTCCGCCAGGTACTTCTCGCAGCGGTCCTTGTCGCGGAGAATGTAAAAGGCCGCGTTCAACTGGGCGATGGCCAGCAGAAAGCGGTTGCGCCGTTCCTCCGTGACCTGGACCTGGCTGATTTCGATCAGCAGGTCCTTGATCTTCTTGCGGTAGACGCGGCGCACGTCGGCGTTCTTAAAATCGGGATCCAGGCCCAGAACGGCCACATAATCCACATATCCGGAATCAGATGCCATGAGACACTCCTCTAAACCGGAAATTGTACCCCTTGCACTGCGGGTGCCGCAAACGCTGGCGGCGCGGCGGACATCGGGGCGAGCGCCTGACTGGACAATACGAACAGAATGGGGAATATCCGCCTCTCCGTCATCCCCGCGAAAGCGGGGATCCAGACGCGAGCAGGAAGGCCTCCCGCGACCACTGGATTCCCGCGTGCGCGGGAATGACGGAGGCGTGGGCTATTTCTCCTTTCCCAGGGCGCGTATGCATTCCTCAATCAACCCGTCCACTTCCGCGCGCGCTGCGGTGATTCGCGACGGGTCCTGCGTGTACTCCGTCCAGGACGCCGTCACCTCTGGCCGAACCGCTACCGCTTCTTCTGCGCGGGCCACCAGCGCATCAGCCCCGCCTCTCTGCTCGACCTGAGCGGCCAAGTCCTTCAGCATCGCCAGTGCCTCGTAGTCCTCGATGCCGTCGCGGATGTTTTCGAGGCGGGTGCTGGCGAGCGGGGTCATGTCGGGGCCGGGATACATGAGGATGCCGTCGCTGTTGGTGTTGAACGAGAACGGGTTCCAGGGGCGGTCGGGCCATTTGGGGCCGTTTTGGTTCCAGTTCTCCTCCTGCTCGTAGAGGTTGATGAGGTAGTAGAGAAAGCCGGTCACGTTGTAGCGGAAATATTGCCAGCCGAGAATGCGCGGGTCCACGCCGGGGAAATCGAGGAAGAAGTTGGCGTAGGGCTTGCCCGGGCCGCAGCACACATACGCCCACAGTTCATCGCCCGCGGCCTGGCGTTCGCGGTAGGGCGCGAGATCGCCGCTCAACTGCTGCGTGAGCGGCGTCCAGATGTCGAAATAGCCGAGGTTCTTTGCGGTGTGGGGGTTGGCCGTTTCGCGCTTGAGCCAGGGGAATTTCTCGCCGATCATGCCGTAAACGCGCCGGATATGCGGGTCCACGCTGTTTGCGGGGTCGGGCCGCATTTCGGACTCGTCGAACCCGTGTACATACCAGGTGAAGTCCTTCCAGTCCTTCTCCTTGACGAAGCCTTCCCAGTCGCGAAACCACGCCTCGAACTCGGCCATCTGCTTATCCGCCGCCGCCGCATCGCCGGAAAGCACGTCGCAGTTGGCGAGGCAGGTGGCGTTCATGCCGCGGTCATAGCAGTACTGCATGTCTTCGCGCGGCGGGACCGTGCGTGTGCGGCCGTTCTTCATGCCCGAATAGATGACCGTCGGGCTGAGCCGGTGCGCCAGCAGGAAGTCGTACACTTCGAGCCATTTCTCGTGGGGCAGCACGTCCTCGCATTCGTAGGAGGTGTAGAGCGGGCCGTGCGAGTACTGCTCCGGTTGTCCCAGCCGCTGGCGCACCTCGTCGGGCTTGTACCACGCCTCCCAGATGCCGGGCGACATGCAAAACGCGGTCTTGAGTTTGCCGCGCAGCGGCAGCGAGAAGGCGCGCACGGTCAATTCCAGGTCGAGCGTGCGCTTCTCCATGCCCTCGGGCGCGATCGCGATGATACCCTTGTACAGTCCCGGTGCGGTGCCGTCGGGCACGTCCACCGTAAACCACACGGGCTGCACGAATCCGGGTTCCACGTCGAAGGGCTTTGCGGGCATGAGCACGTCGGGCCATTCCCAGCCGGTGCGGCGGACGGCGGAATTGGACGGCACGGTCTTCACGTAGCCGACGGGATGCCAGGTGATGCGTGCGGCGGGAAACGGGTCACCGCCGTCCACCCGCGCCAGGCCCGAAACCTCCACCGTCACATTCTTCAGCGGGGCGCTTAACGGGATGCACACCACCTGGAAACTCTCCCGCTCGCGGCCCGCAGCAGCGATGCGCACGGGGCCGTTCAGCGGGCCGGTGTAGTCCGCCCCCTCGCGGAAGACCTTGTCCATGGGCGAGGCCGTGCCCAACAGGAAGGGTGCGGGCACGCCCGCGCCAGGCTCCTCGGTGTTAAGCAGAGACAACGTCATGAGGGAAAGGGCGATGGCAATGTGCATTTCAAAGACTCCTTCGCAAAGGTCCTTTACGGACAAACACAGACATGCACGGACGAACACGGACTCGCAGGAAGGTCAGAAGACCCATACGACGGGCTTGTATCCTTCTGGCGGCATTGCGATTAATAGAAAACACCCGAGACTTTACGCCGTCCGTGTTCGTCGGTGTAAGTCCGTGTCCGTCCAGGTATCTACGGTGTCTATTTCACTTCCGACACCGGGCGCGGGCGCGGTCCCTGCGCGGTGATGTCTATGAGCCGATACTTTCCGTCGCGTTCGGCGGGCACGGCCACCATGGGCGTGGTGCCCCAGGGCATGACCTCGCCTTTGTCCGGATTCAATTCGCGGTGGATGTGGCCGAAAAGCAGCAGGTCCAGCGGGTCGTCCACAAACAGCGTCAACTGCGCGCGCATGCCCATCATCGGCTCGTAGCGGTGGGCCAGACCGATCACCCAGCGGCAGGGCTTGAGTTCGCGCCGGTATTCGCAAAGTAAACCATCCTGCACGCCCAGGCTGTCGGCCACCATAAAGTCCTTGGTATCAAAAGCGAGATATCCGTCGCGGCCGAGAGTGAAGCGGTAGGTCAGGGGGCCGAAGAAGTTCTCGTAGACCTGCCCGTCCCGGTCGTGGTTACCGGTGGTGACGAAGGTCGGCACCATGCAGGTGTCCATCACCTCCAGCAGTTTGCGGAACTGGTCCGGTGTGCCGCCGTGGGTAAGGTCGCCGGTGATGACGGCGAAGGCGGCATCCGAATCGTTCACCGCCGAGACGGTTTTGCGGAAGGTCTCCTCCGCCGGCACGCCGTCAAAGCCGATGTGCACATCGCTCAGATGGGCGATGATGTAGTACTCGGGAAATTCCGCAAAGACAAACACCGCCCGAACGGTGGCGTCGGTCTTGCCGCCTGCCGCACATTCCAGGGACCACGCGCCCACAACGGCCCCGGCGGGCACAGTGCAGTGCGCGCGAAATCTGCCACCGGGCAGGTCCGTCCATTCGGCCGTGAGCGGCAGCGCCTTCCCGTCTCGCAGCATCCGCAGTTCGCCCTTTTCGCGGAGCACCGCGTCAAAGGCGCCGCCCGGCGTGACCATCGCGGGCATGCCGTTGTTCGGCGTGATGAGCAGGTCAAGCGTCCCCGATGCGTCGCGGGCATGGCCGGACAGGGGAAACAGGATTAGGAGTGCAGCCAGGACAAAGGGTGTGCGACACGTCCACATCCCCCGGCCCTTCTCCCGCCGAGGCGGGACTTGTCCCTCGTTCCCAAATTGTATTTGGGAACGCATCTGTTCGCGAAGTTTATCCGCCTTGGCGGGTTGCACTTCGCGGCGCCGGGGCATGGCTCCGGCGAAGAAAAGCGGTGGCATGGCCACCGCACTCCAAAATGTGCTCATTTGCCCGCTTCCTTGGTCTTCTTCGCCTTGGGCTGGAAGGCAGGCGCAAGGGCGTATCCGGCTTCCTTCGTCAACTGCACCGCGTCGCCGCCCCCGGCGGGCACCGCCCAGATCTGCGGTGTACCGGAACGGTCGGATACGTAAGCGATCCATTTGCCGTCATTGGACCATGCGGGGCTCCAGCAGTCGTCTTCCGCGCCGCCGTCCATGGGCGTCACGTTGCCCGTGCCAATCAGCACTTTGCAGACTGCGCGCCGTCCGCCGCGAAAGGACTCGAAGGCCAGCCATTTGCAGTCGGGCGACCACACAGGGTTCCAGTCCGCCGCGCGGTGGTTGGTCACGTTGACAATGCCGCGCCGTCCGATGACGAAGATCTCGCGGTCGCCGCCATCGTTGGACTCGTAGGCGATTTGCTGCCCCTTCGGGTCCGGTTCCACGCACCATTCGGCGTAGCGGCCGCTGTCCTTGACCAGCAGCGGCAGCATCGGCACGGCGCTCGATGCGGTGACCAGCATGATCTCGGTGCTCAGTTTGCCGGGCGCGCCGGCAATGCCCGCCGCGACCAGGGCGCCGTCCTTCTCGGCATCGCCTTTCAGGGCAACCAGGGCGGCCGCCGCATCGGCGTCCTGCGCGGAGGGGTCCATGGCCTTCATCAGGTCGAGCGTGGGCAGCCACACGGGCCGCAGCGCAAACGTCTTCTCCCCGCCCCAGCGCGTCTCGGTCCCCGATTCCACATCGCAGACCACCACGGTGGGTTGAAGGCTGTCCTCGTCATCCACCGCCCAGGCAAGCCGTTTGCCGTCGGGCGCCCAGCAGGGCTGCATGCACATGCCATGCGACGCGCCCAGAACTTTCGGGGCCGGCCCGCCGGGCTCGGCGACGCAGATGTTCATGCCCGCGTCGGTGTGCGTTTCAAAGGCGATCCGCCACCCGTCGGGCGACCAGCGGGGCGCGCCGTCACGGTCGCCCCGGCCGACCCGCACGGCCTGGCCCGCGGCGAGATCGAGGACCATGACACACTGGTCCTCCTGTTCCGTGCCGGCCACATAGGCCAGCGTGCCGCCCGGTCCCGCGGCCGTCAGCCAGCCCACGGCCAGTGCCGCGTGGAGAATGAGGTTCATGCAAGGCACTCCTGCCGTGAAGCGCTATATGGAGTGCGGCGGCAACGACGCCGCTTTGGCTGCGCGAAGTTCAACTTCGCGGGCAAGTACGTTCCCAAGTGCAACTTGGGAACAAGAGAAAAAGATGCCGCCCGAACCGCCGTCCTCACCATCAGTCCTCGATCTCCTGCCGTGACCGGGCGCGCAGGATGTGAATGTCGTGGATGTGGAAACGGTCCACCGCCTCAATGGTGATCTGGCGGTTGAACTTTTCTAGGATCAGGTCCAGTATGCCGCGGTTCTCCGTTTCCAGCCTTCGGGCCACGTCGGGATGGGCCTGCAGGATGACGTGCTGCTCGTTGGTGCGGCAGAAAAGGCTTTGAAGGCGGCGGAAGGTGTCAAAGGTGACCGTGGTCACGCTGCGCACCATGCCGCTGCCCTCGCAATAGGGACAGGGCTGTGACAGCGCCTTCACGAGGTTGTGTTTGACGCGCTTGCGCGTCATTTCAATCATGCCCAGCTCGCTGACCTCGGACAGCGTGAATTTCGCGCGGTCGCGCTTGAGCGCCTCGGTGAAGGTGCGCAGCAGCAGGCGGCGGTTCGCGGGGATTTCCATGTCTATGAAGTCAACCACGATGATCCCGCCCATGTCGCGCAGGCGCACCTGCCTTGCAATCTCCTCGGCCGCCTCCAGGTTGGTCTGGAGCACCGTGTCCTCAAGCTGCTTCTTGCCGAGAAACTTTCCCGTGTTCACGTCAATCGCGATGAGCGCCTCGGTCTGGTCAATGCCGATGTAGCCGCCGCTGCGCAGAAACACCTTGCGCCGCAGCGCCTTGGTGATCTCGTCCTCGATGCCCATCTTCTCGAACAGGGGCTGCTTGTTCTTGTACAGCTTCACGCGGCCCGTAAGCTGGGGCGCGAAATTCTCCAGGAAGCTCTGTATGCGCTCGCAGTCGTTTTCGCTGTCAATAACGAGCTTCTCAAAGTCGTTGGAGAACAAATCGCGCACGGTGCGCAGAATCGGCCCCAGGTCCTCTCGGAGCATTCCCGCGCCGCGCGTGCGCTCATACTTGTCCTTGACCCGGTCCCAGATGCGGGAGAGGAACTTGATGTCCGCCTCAAACTCCTCGCGCGAGTGGCCCTCGCCCGCCGTGCGGGTGATGATGCCGAGCCCCGCGGGGCGCAGCTCCTTGAGGATGCGCTTGAGCCGGTCGCGCTCCTTCTCGGAGTCAATTTTGCGCGAAACGCCCAGCGTGCCGACCGTGGGCATGAGCACGCAGTAGCGGCCCGGAATGGTGATGAAATTGGTGAGCCGCGGGCCCTTGGTGCCGAGCGGGTCCTTGACGACCTGCACCATGATGTGCTGGTCGCGCTTGAGCATGGTTTCAATGGGCTGCTGGCGTGCACGCTTCGCGCGGGTGCGGGCACGGGGCACGCCGTCCACCAGTTCCACGTCCCCGGTGCCCTCGGCGCCGGCGATGTCGGACACGTAAAGAAACCCGTTCTTCTCGAACCCGATGTCTATGAACGCCGCCTGGATGCCCGGCAGCACCGAGTCCACCCGGCCCCGGTAGATGTTGCCGACGATGCTCGGATTCTCCTCGCGCTCAATCATCAATTCCGCGAGACGCCCGTCCTCGACCAGCGCGATGCGCGTCTCCAGCGGGGTCACGTTGATTACAAGACTCTTGTTCATTCGTTCTCCGAGGCATGCTTTTGCAGTTGTCCGCATGCCGTTTGGGTTAATTCATGCCGCTTGCCACTTTTACGCAACGCACCGACTGCGGACATGATAACCCCAACCTCAAGGCATTCTAAAGAACATGCCCCCGGCGTTTCCCCTTTTCGGGGTGCGTCCTTCCTTTCACGTCCCTGTTGCGGCCCCAGATCCCCTTACATTCCAAGCTGGTCCATGACTTGGTTCTGTTGGGCATTCTGCCCGCCGACGGACTGCTGGAGCGACCGGTTCATGTAACCCTGCGCCGCCGATGCGGCGCCTGCGCCGCTGTTGCCCGACTGCTGCTGTGCGCCCACGCCCGTCATCACCTCACCCATCGGTCCGGTTCCACCCGCGCCCGCCACGGGTCGCGCCGCGGCAGTTGCGGGCGCGGCGGAGGCGGCCTGGCTGGGATGTGTCACCGTGCCGTTCTGGTTGTTGTACAGGAACTGCTCTCCCGCCGAAGTGCGCGGCAGTTTGCTGAGGTATTTCGGATACAGCACGTCCAGCGTGCCGGGATAGTATCCCACCGCCGTGCCGTATTTGGGGATGGCCTCCCGGATGGCCTGCATGGTTTGCTGGTCCTCCGCAGTGACCGTCCCGGCGGCGGCCGCGGGTGCGGCGGGACCGTCCAGCACGGCGCCGGTGGCCGCGTCGTAGCCATAGGGCCGGCCATCGGCATGCTTGGGCATGGCCGGCAGCCAATTGGGGACCAGTTCGTCCAGCGTGGCCGGAAAGCTCCCCTTTTCCGCCTTGTAGGTCTGGATGGCGCGCTCCAGGTTGGTGCGGCCCATCTGCTCGGACACCCGCGACACCTGGCCCTGCATGGCCTGCGCCTGCTGCGCCTCAAGGGTTGCCTGCGTCGCCGTCGTTGTCAACAGTTCGGCGCCGCATCCCGCAACGAGCACCGAAACGAGCGGGATCATGATCCACCGTGCCATGACTCGGTCTCCTTTCCTGTCATTATAACATTCCCCCGGAAACTGCGCGACGGGCGCAAGGTTTTGCACAGGTCCAGGGGGGGCGGGAATAGTTGACAGTAATAGGGATGGGCGGGTTCCACTGTATCTCTTTGGCCGGTGTCACTTGGATACTGGGAAGCGCGGACCGTTTTCAGATGCCCCGTTGGGCGCATGCGTGCCATGAAACCCGTATGCCAGAATCGAACTCGCAGTTCTTGGTTTCAGGAAACCCGTCAGGGCGTCCTGACGTCGAGGCACTTCATCTCCGTCTGGCTGCGCACCAGCAACTTGCCCTGCGACAGCGCCATGGGCGACCAGATTTCCTTTCCGCCCAGCAGCTTCACCTCGGCAAGCGTCTTGAATGCGTCCGGCGACGGCTCAATCAGGTAGAGCACGCCCTTTTTGCCGTCCAGGTTGTATATCAACCCGTCGGCCAGCATGAGCGGGCCCCGCTCGAAAGTGGCGGTGAACCAGGAATCCTTGGTTTTCCACTTGATGGCCCCGTCGAGCCCCATGCACATCATGCCGTCCTCGCGCTCGTTCGAGTTGCTGTTGATGTACAAATGGTCCTTGTAGAAGAGCGGCTGCTGGATTTGGCTGCCACATTCGCCCGTCTTGAAGAGTTCCTTGACGGTGAACTTGCCGTCCTGCTGCTTTACCTGGATCATGCTGGACCCCGCGCCGTAGCCGCCGGTGATGAACAGCCGGTCATCGGGCAGCGTGGTGGCACAGGGGATGGGAATGAAGCACTGAAACCCGTCGTAGGTCCACAGCGTCGCGCCGGTGTCGGGATTCAGCCCGGCCACCTTGCCTGGACTGCCGCCGCCCTTCTTGCAG
>CALDSM010000641.1 GCA_937923585.1 uncultured bacterium | reverse complement strand
GACCTGCAAAAAAGGACGGCCGATGAGGCGGCGACCCGGCAGCGCATGGAACAACTCCGTCTTCAACTGGAAGAGGTGGAGCGCGAACGCGCCGACAGCCAGCGGAGCGCGGAGCGCTTCGAACAGGAACTCCTTCAGCGCAAGGAGCAGGCCGAACAGTCCAATGCCCAAATCCGGCAAATGGCGGACAGCCTGAAGCAGCGCGACGCCGAAATTGCCAGCCTCCAGAAGCAGCTTCCGGCGGTCCGGGAACAGGTCTGCGCACTGGAGGCAGACAAGAAGACCCTGCACACCCGTGTCGACAGCATGAGTCCACGTCTCCTGAATGCGGAGTTGGACCGCGACCGCCTACAGGCGTCACTGACCGAAATGGCTTCCGAGAACGACCATCTCGCAGCGGATCTTGCGGAAGCGCGTCGTCGGGAGGACTCGCTGGAAAGGCTGGCCCAGGAACGGGCGACCCGCCTCACCGAAACGGAATTCAGGCATCAGGAACGTGTTCGCGAGGTGGAGGCACTCGCGGATGAAGTCAACACCCTCCGCGGACGCATTGTTGAACTCAAGAAGGCCATGGAGTCGCGTGCGGAGGCGGCAGGGACCGTTCAGAAGCGCGCCGCGGCGCTGGAAGAGGAGGTGGCTGCAGCCCGCGCGGCTGTCGAGGCGGCCCACAGCCGCATTGCCGCGCTGGAGTCCGAATTGACCGAGCGGGACCGAGAAATAGAAGCCGCGGAACGCCGGGCTGACGCGGCCGAGGAACAGCTTTCCAGAAGCAACACCGCCTGCACGGAAGGCCCGGAGAAACCGGGCACGACATCCGCAGCGGAGGATGCGGCGCTTCTCACCGCCGAAATTGAGGCACTCCGCAAATCGGAGGAGGAACTTCGCGCTTTGAACGCAGCCAGTCTGGCCGAACTGGATGCGCTTCGCCAGCATGTGGCACAGGAGGAAGAAGTCCGCGCCGCTCTGGAGAAGGAGGTTGCCGCCCTGCGCGAATCGGCAGAGAAGGCGTCCGCGGAGGCGGCAGACCTGCGTCGGCAGGCCGGGCAGGCACACCCGGACGAAGAACCTGCCACGGAAAACAGAACCGCGCTTGCCGAGCGGCTGGCCGAAACCAGGCGCGACGCGGAGGAGGCCCGCGAGGAACTGCGGCAGGCCAGGCTCGAATTGGCAAGGCTCTCCAAATCGGGACCGGAAGAGCCGCCCGCCATGGATGAAGACTCCATCCGCAAAGCCATCGCCGCGCTGTCTGCGGAAAAGCGCCGCAACCTTTTGGAGGTGCTTACGGCCATCAGGCTCATCACCCGCACACAACTGGACTATCTGTCCGCCGTGCAGAAGGCGGCCCCCGACATGAATATCGTTCTGCTCGTGCGTGACAGGGGGCTTGTGGACGAGGATTTCCTTGCGCGCGTGCTCGCGGTACAGTGCGGTGTGCCCTTCATGGAAGTCAGCGTGGACAGGATAAGTCCCAAGGTGGCCGACCTCATACCCGGCCGCATCGCCAAGAAGCACGTGTGCGTGCCTGTGAAGTACGATGCCGAAAGCGTCACCCTGGCCATGGCCAATCCGACGGACCTGCTGGCCATTGAAGACATTGGCCATGTTACCGGACGCACCGTGCTGCCGGTGGTGGGCCGGCTTACGGATATTGAAAGCGCCGTCTCCAAGTATTACTGGGAGCCTGAATAGGCCAGAAGCGTTCCGGCCAAGGCTCACCCCCGAAAGCGGCTGGAGGCCACTTCTACTTTTTCCGTCCGCAGCAGCGCTTGTAGACCCTGCCGCTGCCGCAGGGACAGGGATCATTCGCCCAGACTGCCGCGCCCTGCGCGGGTCCTTTGTCCCGTTCGCGCATCCACTGCATGACATTGGCGGGAGGGCGGCGGTGCCGCAGTTCGTTCGCCATGAACTGCATCGGCGCGTCAATGTGACGGAAGAAGTTCTTGTACGCCGGGCACAAGTAGCTCAACCCCGGCTCCCCGTCAGGCGATTGCACGAACCGGTGCTTTGGACATTCACCGCCGCAGGCGAAGAGCAGCGGGCATTCGCGGCAGCAGCGGGGGAGGGCATCGCGCTTGGCCTCGCCGAATTGCCGCTGCTGTTCCGATGCGGCCATGGCCGTGATGGGTGTTTCCAGAAGGTTTCCCAGCCGATTCTCCGGATAAACGTAATGGTCGCAGGAGTACAGATCGCCGTTGTGCTCCAGCGCCATTGCCTGTCCGCAGGTCTCACGGAACAGGCACAGGCTCGGCGACATGCCCATCCACGCCTCCAGCGACACGTCGAAAAGCTGCACAAAGGTCCGGCCCACATCGTTTCGGACCCATTCATCGAACACACCTGTCAGAAAACGTCCGAACTGCTGCGGAAGGACGGACCACGGGGCAACCGCAGCCTCGGGATGGTCGCCCGGACGCACCAGCGTCAGACCGTCCGCGCGCGGCTCGGTTAGGGCGCGCTCCACCACCGGAATGAACTGCAAATATCCGCTGCCATGCCCGCGCAGGAAGCGGTACACCTCCTTGGGATGGTCGGCGTTAGCCCGATGCACGCAGGTGAGCGTGTTGAATTCGGCCCCGTGCCTCTTCAGGCATTCCATGCCGCGCATAACCCGGTCGAAAGTGCCCCGTCCCCCTTTGTCCAGCCGTCGCGCGTCGTGCAGTTCTCTCGGACCGTCAATGGACAGTCCCACCAAAACACCCTCCTCCGCCAAGAACGCGGCCCACGCATCATTAATCAGGATGCCGTTCGTTTGAAAGGTGTTCGTCACGCGCCTGCCGTTGGCATACTGCCGCTGCAATTCCACGGCCCGGCGGAAAAACTCCAACCCCAACAGCGTCGGTTCACCACCCTGCCATGCAAAGGTAACCTCCGGCGCATCCTGTGATTCAATATACTGGCGGACAAAACTCTCCAGTACCTCGTCAGACATCGTCGCAAGGGGTGTTTCCGGGAAAAGCTGCTCCTTTTCAAGATAGAAACAGTATTGGCATGCCAGATTGCAGCGCGGCCCCGCGGGCTTCGCCATGACGTGGAAGTGTTGCTTGCGGGTTTCCTGATTGTTCATGTTCTGTCCTGGAATAGATTCTGCCGAATATGGATATTGTACACAAGGTGCAGGCCCTGCCGCAGGGAATAACCAGGGGCGTTATGGAAGGAATGGGAATTACGGAAGGAATGGCGATGTAGAAAGATAATATAAAAGCGCCAAGAGAGGCGGTGACAAAATGGAGAAAATGGTCAAATTCTTGACGATGGGAATATCAAAGAGTTACCATACGCCTGTGAATATTCCCCCTGAAATTCGAGTGAATATCATTGCGCACTGGGCCGGGCGCATTCTGTTGCCTCTTCTGGGCTGGAAGACAGAGGGCCGACTTCCCGAAATGCCGCAGTATGTCTGCATCGTGGCATGGCACACGTCGAATTGGGACTTTCCCTACGGCCTGCTTGCCTCGTGGATATTTCGCATACACACCAGTTTTCTGGGCAAGGACTCGCTTTTCCATGGTCCACTCGGTTGGTTTCTGAGACAACTTGGCGGCATTCCGGTGGAGCGCTCCCATCATCACAACATGGTGGCCGCAGCCGTGGCGGCTTTCAAGACCAGGCCTCATTTGGTCTTTGCCATAGCCCCCGAGGGCACCCGCCGCAAACTGGATCACTGGAAATCCGGTTTCTATCACATAGCCCTCCAGGCCCATGTTCCCATTGTTCTGGCCTACATTGATTATGGGCGCAAGGTCTGCGGCTTCGGTCCGATGATTTATCCGACCGGCGATGCAGAGGCCGACCTCGCCAAGATTCGCGAGTTTTACAGCACCGTAGCGACAAAACATCCCGAGTTGAAGAGCGAGGTGCGCTTCAAGACCGCCGACACTCCAATGGCGCCTGACCATTCCCCCAACACCTGACCGTGATTTACCTCCTGATATCCGCCTTCTTCACGGTAACGTGTGCGGCTATGCCTTTGTAGGCAGGTCGGGACCTGTCAAAGGGGTGCCATCCAACTGGACGTGCAATGGTTCATTCTCGTCCGATATTGCACACGGTTCCTTCCAGCGTTATGCTGTTTCCAGCGATGGGAATCCAACCAGCGAGGGTTGTGTCATGGTCAAACTGTCCACCTGGGTTTGTGCCTCCTTCATTGTGGCTCTTGCAGCGGCATTCGGATCTGCGGCGTCGGACGTGAATGCCGATCCGCCCCAGCCGCAAACGTTCACTGCCGGCAGTCTGTCCATGACGCTGTTGGAAATGGACGGCGGCATCCGGGTGCAGAGCCTTCTGGACCTGGACAGCCAGCAGGAGTTGCTGGCGCAGGAATCGGTTCCGCTCTTCAGACTGATTCTTCGCGACGCCAAAGGCAAGGAACAAACCCTTTCCGCCGACGCCGGCTGGAAACGCCTGTCGGTGCGGCAGTCCGACGGCGCGGCTGCATTGACATGGGAAGAACCTTCCGACGAAGGCCTGAAGGGATTTCGTGTGACGGCCA
This sequence comes from uncultured bacterium, assembly GCA_937923585.1. Lineage (GTDB taxonomy): Bacteria > Hydrogenedentota > Hydrogenedentia > Hydrogenedentales > CAITNO01 > CAITNO01. The sequence goes on along the minus strand of CALDSM010000641.1, from coordinate 501 downwards.
AGGCCGTGCCTGACACCGCCACCAGCAGTTGGCAGTGGTCGCTTCAAACGGAAGGCTTGGGCGCTGACTGGAGCCTGTGGGACGCGGTCTTTCCGCAGGTGGCGCTGCGCGACAGGGCTGCGGAAGGCGGCGTGCTTTACCCAGGCGGGGCGGGCCAGTTATTGCGTGATCTGTGGACCAGGGAGATAGACGAAAGCACGCGCTACGGCGGCGGTTGGGCATGCATGCAGTTCATGGCGGCCTTCTCCGCCGAGCGGGACGGCCAACCGGCCACGGGGCTGTACTTTGCGATGCACGATCCCATGGGCTCCACCAAGGAAATTGTGCTGCAATCCCGCCCTGCGGCGCGCGACGTGCGGCTTTCCTTCGCGCATCACGCGCCCAACCAGGGCGTGTCCGCCAACAACTTCATCCTGCCCGGCAAGGCGGTCTGGCGGCTGTTCAAGGGCGACTGGAGATCGGAAGAGCACACGTCTGAACTCCAGTCACGATCAGATCTCG
>CALDSM010000640.1 GCA_937923585.1 uncultured bacterium | reverse complement strand
CCCCCCCTTCACCGGCGCTCACCGGTTTGGACTGCTGCAGGCTCCAGCAACCGACCGCGCCCATTGTGCCGCACATTACCCCGTCATAGCGGGCCCCGGGCGCATGCGAGCAATCCTCAACAATGGGCACTTTTCCCGCCACAGCGGCCAGCGCCGGCATGTTGCACACATTTCCCCACAAATGCACGGCGCAAATGCAGCGTGTCCGCGGCGTAATCCGGCGGGCAACATCCGCCGGGTCCATGAGCAGCGTCTCCGGGTCTATATCGCAGAAGACGGGTGTTGCACCCAGCATTACGGCGGGTGAAATGGAACAGATCCAAGTGTTTACGGGACAGATCACCTCGTCGCCAGGCCGCACACCCAGTGCGAAATAGGCCGAGTAAAGAGCCATTGTGCCATTGAACACCGAAACGGCATAGCGGGCGCCTGTCCACACGCGCCAAGCCTGTTCGAACTCCAGCAGGGCCGGCGTCTTGCCGGAAAGCTGGTTGCGCCGCACGGCTTCGCCGACGACGGCCACCTCCTCATCGCCGGTCTGAACCCATCGCTCCAAATCGGACATGACACACGTGCGATTTGCCTTCTCAGGTTCCATACCGCACATCCCTGGACTCCCGTTCGTGATTGTAAACAGCCGCCAATTATAGTATTCTTGAAGACAACCTAACACAGTTCCGCAAGAACAGGCAACTAATCGCCGCTCTTGCGGGGCAGGAGTCTTGCATGCGGTTGTCGCTCGTTGTGCCGCTGTTCAATGAAGAGAAGAACATCGCCCCCCTCGTCGAACAAGTGTGCTCCGTACTGGCTGCGATGCCTGAACCCGACTATGAACTGCTGCTGGTAAACGACGGCAGCACTGACGGCACGGAGACCGCCATTGAGGCCCTTGCCGCCTCGGACGGGCGGATCCGGCCCGTGCATCTGGCGGGAAACCAGGGCGAATCGGCCGCATTGCTGGCGGGCTTTTCGGCTGCGCGCGGGGATCTCATAATCACCATGGACGGAGATCTGCAAAATGATCCGGCGTCCATTCCACCGGTAGTTAAGCTGCTGGCCTCCTTTGACTGCGTCTGCGGCTACCGCGTCGGCCGACGCGATGTTCTTATGAAGCGTCTGGCAAGTTGGTTCGGCAACCGCGTATCCCGGGCAATGTTCGGCGCGGCGGTGCGCGACGCCGGTTGTGGTCTCAAAGGGTTCCGCAGGGAATGCGTTGCCGGCATCCCCTCATTCAACGGAGTTCATCGTTTCCTGCCGATCGTGGTGGCCATGGGAGGTTTTAGCATCGCCGAATGCGCCACCATCCATCACCCCAGGGTCTCCGGAAAATCCAAGTACGGCATCCGGGACCGGCTGTTTCGGTATATCTGCGATCTGGCCGGGGTTAGATGGCTGCAGTCACGTCACCTCAAGGTCCGCCTAAGAGAATCTCCCCACGTGTGAGATAGAGGCCGCACATGTCCTGTCCGGAAAATCCGTGCAGGCGGATCAGTGACACCGTGCGGAAGAAATGCGGCATGCCCCATCGTTCAATGCGGATCGTCTCCAAGTATTCGCCGCCTGTGAAAGCCCCTTTGGAGACAAGCTGATCTATCGCATCCTGCGCCTTCGCCCTATCGTGCAGCAGCAGAATGCATATGGCGTCTCTGCCTGCAAGCGCCCCCCAATCGGTCCATTCACAGAGGTCGTGGCATTCGATGGAGTCTCCGCAGCACGGAATGTCCGGGTGTCCCGGCGTGTAGAAGGACAACAGGGCGGCGGCCGGATAAGCATGCGTGAACAGAAAAGGCGCGTTTGCATCCGTTGCACGGCAGTATTGTTGCGCTCGCTGCGCAACCTCCTGCATGCCCACCATAACACTTGTCGAACAGGGCCAGAGAACATATCCGGGAATGCCTTCTGCGAGCCCCGCAGTGATTCCGGCCAGCACCAGGGTTCTCATGAGCCTGCGGCGGCGGCTTTCAGCAATGACCCAGCCTGCCGCCGGGGCGGCCGCCAGATAGGCGCACTGCGGCCAGTGCGCACCAACATCACGGGTAACCGACAACACAAGGCACAACACAAACGGAACCATGAATGCGAGCATCAACATCCCCGCATCGGGGTTCTTCAGGCTTTTCACCGCCATGACGCACGAGGAGAACAGGAACATGAGGAACAGAACGGGCGAAACCAGCATTAGCTGATATTTGAGGAACTCCACCACCCCCCCCTCGGGGTCCGAGGCAGTGCGGCCCTCCCGCCCTATGTCCTCCAGTGTTATCCAGTTGTGTTGGTATTGCCAGTAGAGCAACCCCAAGATGCACGCAAGGGCGCAGAGAAACGCCACGTATGGCCCACGCTCCCTGAGGCGTCCGCGAAAGAAGACGGCCACAATGAGCGCAAGCGCGATCGCCAAAACGGGAAACGAGTAGCGCGTCAGCAATCCCAAGCCCAGGAGCAGACCTGTCCAGATCCACATATGCCGTTCCCCGTGAAATGCGCGGTGGCTTGTATACAAGACGGACGCCCACAGCAGATAGGCTGGCGCGCTGGTGTTCATTGATGCCGCCCAATTGGTGAACTGGGGCATGGCTGCCAGCAGGACAACCGCCGTCAGGGCGGCCTGTTCCTTTCCCGTTATGCGCTTCGTGAGCCCGTAGACGGGCAGTAGCGTCGCGGCATAGAGCAGAACGCTTCCCGTGCGCATGGCGCTGGCGGTTTCGCCCAGTACGCCCGAAAGAAACCAGTCTATCAGCGCGATTACGGGGCCCTTGCTGTAATAGCCCAATTGAAGCCGCCGCGCCCAGTACCAGAACTGGCCTTCCTCAACCTCCATATCGTAATGCGTATAGTCAAGGTAGTACAGGCCAACAACACTCAGGACCGTCCAGCCGGTCAGAATCAGCGCAAAGATGCGGCGCTCCCGGGGCAGGTCGCGCAGAAACGGCACGGATGGCCCGCGCTCGGCGACATCGCCGCCACCCGCCAGGCGTTGAACGGCAAAAAAGGAAGCCGCGCCGATGAT
>CALDSM010000639.1 GCA_937923585.1 uncultured bacterium | reverse complement strand
AGGGCGATCAGTACGGCAAGGCAGGCGAGCGCTAAGGATTTTGCGTGATTGCCCATAATCCCGCCCCGGCTCAGAGCGTGCGTTCCACGAACAGGTCACGCAGCCCGTTCACCTGCCGGTCCAAATGGGTGCGCACCATTTCGTCCGCGCGGACACAGCCCGGATTGCGCTCCAGCGCGGCCATGGCCGCGTGGAGATCCTGGCTCACGTCCTCCACCGCGCGGCGGCGCTCCCACTCGCGCAGGGTGCGCGGCGGGGTTTCCGTGCGGGAAACAGCCGCGGCAAGCCGCTCGATGGCGCCGGTCTTGCGCCGGATGGACTCGGGAGACACGGCAACGGCGGACCGCACCGTCTGCGGCGTGGCTCGAAGGGCCGGGCGCGGCGATGCGCCGCTGCCCCCGGCGTTCACGGCCGTGCCGAAGGTCAGCACGGCCAGGGCCGCCGTGGCCGTCACATAGACGGCCCCGCGGAACACGGAAGCCGCCAGCGAGGGACGCCTGCGGCCGGCCGGTTCGGGTGCCTGAAGCCGCGCCTCGCGGGCGCCCGCGAGAATCTGGCGCGCCAGGTCGCCCGAAGGTTCGGGCGCGGAGGCGGAGGCGGTAAACTCAAGGCTGGCACGGATGGCCCGCACCTCGGCGGTGCAGCGGGGGCAGGAATTCACATGGGCCGCAAGAAAGGCCGACACCCGCGACGAACGGTCCACCAGCGACTCCGCAAAGGCCACCAGTTCCTGGCGCGCGGGATGCCGAAGGACCGTTTGTTCGAGATTCATGCCCATGCCGTCCCGTTCTATCTCAGACGTATTCGCGGTATTTTTCAAGGTGGGGACGCAACGCCTGCTCGGCCCGCGCAATGCGGGATTTCACCGTGCCAATCGGGCAGTCGGTGATTTCAGCGATTTCCTCGTAGGAAAGACCCTGGAACCGCTTGAACACGAAGGCTTCGCGGTAGTGCGGGGCAATCTTGTGCAGCGCCTCGTTGACCGCCTCGGAAATCTCGCCCCGCTTGAACGCGGTCAGCACGCAGGCGCTTTCGTCGCGCACCGTGTCCATCGGCGATTCGCCGTCGCCCTCGTGGTCGTTGCTCCACCAGGAAAGGCTGAACATTTTCGGGCGGCGCTTCTGCCGGGCCCATTCCTTGTAAACGATGTTGGAGGCAATGGTGTAGAGATAGGTCGAGAATTTCGCCGTCGGGGTGTAGCGGTCGCCGTTCTTCACCAACGCCATGAACACTTCCTGGGTCAGTTCCTCCCCCACGTGCCGGTTCTGCACCATGCGGTAGATGTAATTGAAGACGGAACGGTGGAACCGGCGGACAAGCTCCTCGAACGCGGCCTCCGAACCGCGCCCATGCTCCAGCATCAGGTTCTCATCGGTCCAGTGCGCCAGGGGCAATGGGGCGCTTGCATCCCGCAACCGGGGCGCCTCACTGCGAAATGCCGCAATATTGCTCTGTTCTTCCGCCATAATGCCTTCCTGACAAGCCACATTTTGGCTTTAGTGTATTCTTATCCCGCGTTGCGGAAAAAAGTTCCAGTGCCAAGTGCAAACCGGACAAATGTTTGCATCCAATTCAACTTCTTTATTTTCGCACACCATACCCCGGGCGAACAAAATGCGTTACGGGGCTCCGGCTGAAGATGCATCCTTTTTGACAGCGGTGCCATAGCCACCGCCGTCAAAAAGGTCCGCGCACTACTCCTCTTCAGAGGCTTCCGTATCCGGGAAGTGATCAAACCCCGGCGTCCGGGACAACGCCGAGGTCAAAATGTCCACGATCAACTGGTTTCGGTTGACCCCCTCCACCCGTGCGGCGATGCCCAGCGCATGGTAGAGGTCATTCGGCACACGCAGGGTAAGCCGCGTTGTCTCAAAGTCACCCGGCAACAGGTTGGGAAGGTTAACCGGTTCATGGGAAAGGTCCACCCCGCCGAAAAGGTCCGCCTGCTCCTGGGGCACGGCCTGAAGCCGCGCCAGTCGCTCGGAGGGAAACTGTAGTTCGAGAATCTCCACGTTGCTTTTGCCTTCATGTATAAGTTCGAGGATGCGCGCCCGGCCGCCTAATGTCCGCCGATGCCGCACCAGCCCCAGCGGCGTAATCAGAAAGCCGCTCTGGCGCACAAAGGCCACC
>CALDSM010000638.1 GCA_937923585.1 uncultured bacterium | reverse complement strand
GGGAACGCGTAGCCGTCCACCGTCGTGAACGCACCCGACGCGTACAGCGCCGTGTCCGTCACGCACAACACGTTCACGGGGCCGTCCGGAACCGGCACCCAGTCCGTCTGTACCGTGCCCGCATCGTCCAGCACCGCACAATGGGACCGCGGCACGCCGCCGATCATCGTGAACGCGCCGCCGGCATACACCGCGCCGCAGGATGCGGCAAGTGATGTCACGCTGCCGTTCGTCGCGGCAAACGGCACCGCGCTTCCGGTCGTCATGTCCACGGTCATGACACCCGTGTTCTGGCCGCAGTACAGCAGGTCGCCCGCAACCGCCAGCGACTGCGCCGCCGCGGTCACGCCCGACATCCACCCCGCGAACGCGCCCGTGTCGAGGTCTATGCCGCCAAGATAGTGGCTCGAGCCGAAGTCGCCGCCGAAGTACAGCATGCCTTGCGAGACCGCAAGGGACGCCACTGTGCCCGTCGCCGTGTACAGACGGGTCACCGTGCCGCTCGGGATGTCCACCTCGTCTATGAAGTTGGCACCGCCGGCGTAGAGCCGTGTGCCGTCAGCGGACAACGCCAGCGCGCGTACCGCGCCGCCGGCCACCGGCTGCCACGCGCCGTCAACCGCGCCCGTCAAGAGGTCTGTCTTCGCAAGGTGCGTCCAGCCCGAGCCGGAACCGCCGGCCGCGCCGGCCCACGTGAAGTTGCCGCCCACGAACAGCGTATCCGCCGTGGCAGCCATCGCGTTCACCGCGTTGCCAGTCACCGCCCAGGGAACCACCGTCGGGGTCGTCGTCGTGTAGTCGAATGCCGCAAGCGTCAGCACCGCGTCGCACGTGGCCTCTTTGTTCGTCGCGTCGGCCGCCGTAATCGTCACGGTATGTCCGCCAAGTCCCGCCAGCACGCTGCCCGCCGCCGGATCCTGCGTGATTACAAGGCTGCCCGAAGGCGTTACGTCGTCCGTCGCAACGACCTCTCCCGTCAGATCCGGCACCACGACACTGCATGCCGCATCTGACACGATCGTCCGCGCCGCAGCACAGGTCGTGATAATCGGCGGGGTGAGATCCGGCAGGGCCACAGCAACGGTCCGAATCACTTCGTCCGCACTGTTGCCATGGGAATCGCCGGCGTTGTAGGTTACCGTGTAATTTCCGACGACCGACGTGTTTACCGTGTCCCCCCCGATGGTCACCGCCACGGGTCCTGTGCATGCATCAGAAGCGGTCGCGCCAAGCTCGGTGTACGTGCCGCCGGCGTACACCGTAATGGAGGCCGGGCCAATCCGCGTGATCACCGGCGCGAGCGTGTCGGCCACCGTCACCACCCGCCTGAGTTCGGTTGCGCTGTTGCCGTTGCCGTCATTCACGTTGTAGGTCGCCGTGTAAACCCCCGGCACCGCGGGGTTCACCGTGCCCCCCCCAACGGAAACAGTCAGATTGCCCGCACACGCATCCCAAGCCCAAGCACCTGCGTCATTGTAGGATGCGCCGCACTGCACCGTGACCTCGGCGTCACCGACAAGGCCTATGGACGGCGCCTGCGTATCCTGCACGGTGACCGTGCGCGAATTCGTCGCGATCAGGCCGTCGCTGTCCACTACGCTGAACGTGACCGCGTACACGCCGGGCGCCCCGGACGGCAGCGGCCAGTCGCCGGAAATGACTATGTCATCGCTGATGTCAAGGTCCTCCGGGTCGGTGGCCGAAACTCCCGCCATCAGCGCCGCTTCCGTGAAGGTCTGGCCGCACTCCGCGGAGAGCGCCGACGGAGCCACCGTGATGGTGGGCGAGAACACCGCCTGCGCCGCCGCGCCGACGGGTACCGCCGTGCTCCAGTCTTGACCGGGCAGCAGTGTTCCCGCCGCCTGACCGGCACCCTCCAGGAGCCGCGCCGGTTCTGAATTGATCTTCAGGCCAACACCGGTCAGGGTCTGTGCGGTGCCGGTGTTGCGGATGAGCACCTGTGCAAAGCCCTCAAAGTGCCTGTCCGCATCCGCCAGCATCGTCATTTGGATGCCGGTGTTTGGCGTGGTGACAAAATCGCCCTTGTTCCAGTAGGCGCTCTTGAGCCAGCCGCACACCGCGGCCGGACCGGCGGACATTTCACCGAGCACCGGCGTGTCCACCTGCTGCCCGCCCTCCGTCACGTAAGGATTCGGACGGTGCAGCACAATGTCGTTGGCCGTGCTGCCCGCAGCAAGCCTTTCCCCGATGCCTTCGGGGGCGTTGTTCAGGGAATAGCTGCTGCTGGAGTTGTTCGAAACGATACTGAGCATGCCCCGATAGGCGGGGTCGGAGGTGCTGGAACGCGACAAGCGGCTGGCGCCGCTCTCATTGGCCGTGATCGCTGTG
>CALDSM010000637.1 GCA_937923585.1 uncultured bacterium | reverse complement strand
TTTCTTGCGACAGCCTTGTTCTCCGCCTATCTGGCCACCCGCTCTTTTTCCGGCAAATCCAGGGAAATCGTGCCCGCCGGTGTCGGTCCCGCGCCCCCCAGATTCTGGGCCGGTCTCCTGGCGATCTTTCTCGGATTGACGGCCGCCATCGGAATCACGGGCTATTTCTATGTGCGCTACCAGGCGGCGCAGCAGCTCGAAGCCGCCCGGGAAACGCTCTCGTCGGTTGCAGACCTGAAAGCGAACGAAATCTCAAACTGGTACCAGGACCGCGAGACCAACGCCAGGGCGATCTTTACGAGCCGGTTTATCCAGGAATGGGTCGCGCAGTTTCTCGAGGCGCCGCCTTCCGCCTCGTTCGAGGAGGACCTGGTCGAATTGATCAGCGGCCACGAGGAACTGGGGTACCGGCGAATCGTTCTCTTCGATGCAAAGGGGACCGTGCGGCTTTCCTGGCCCTCCGGCCTGCCCGTGCCGGAAGCATCCAATTGCCCAGGATTCCAGGATGCCTTGGCCGGGAAAGGCATGGCAGTCATTGACCTGAGCCGCAATGAGGATCTCGGCAGGGACGGCAAGGGGGATATCAGTCTCGGCTTCCGAATTCCGATCAAGGGACGGCCCGGCGGAGAAGCGCGGATGGCGGGTGTGCTGCTCCTGGAAATTGACCCCTACACCCGGCTCTTCCCGCTGATACAGACATGGCCCACCGACAGCCGCACGGCGGAGACCCTGCTCGTCCGGAGGGAAGGCAGCGAAGTGGTGTACTTAAATGAACTGCGCCACCGGAAGAACACCGCGCTGACACTTCGCTTTCCTATGGACGCGAATCTTGGGCTTCCCGCGACGCGGGCCGTGAAGGGTGAGGTGGGCATTGTCGAAGGCAAAGACTATCGCGGTTTGCCGGTCCTGGCCGCCTTGCGCGGCATTCCGGGCACCCCCTGGTTCATGGTGTCCAAAATAGACCTTGAGGAGATCAACGCGCCCGTGCGGCGCCAGCTGCTGACCACCACCATCGTTCTCCTCATCCTGATCCTCGCCTCCGCGTTCGGTGTGGCGCTGCTGGGACGGCGCCGGGACAACGAATGGCTGCGCCAGCAGCTTGCCGTGGAGCAGGAGCGCCAGGTTCTGGCTGAGCGCGTGCTCCTGCTGAACAAGCACGCCAGCGACATTATCCTGATGACGGACAAGGCCGGAAGAATCATGGAAGCCAATGACCGCGCGCTTGCGGCCTACGGCTATTCGCCGGAAGAGATAAGATCCCTCGCCATGGAGGACCTGCGCGAGCCGGGAAGCGGCGCAGCCGGCGAGGACGGTGTCTTGTCCGAATTCACGCACCGCCGCCGGGATGGCACACGCTTTCCCGTTGAGAGCAACACTCATTCCATGGAAATCGGCGGGGCAACCTACCGGCTGAGCGTCATTCGCGACATCACGGAACGCAAACGGGCGGAACAGGAACTTCGCTCGACACGGGATTACCTGGAAAAACTGCTCGACCATGCAAACGCCCCGATCATCGTGTGGGATCCCGAACTCCGGATAACGCGGTTCAATCACGCCTTTGAACGGCTTACCGGGGAGGCTGCGGATCGTGTCGTCGGTCGCCATCTGGGTACGCTCTTTCCGGAGGACACCCGGAACAATTCGCTTGCGGAGATAGCGCGGGCACTGGGCGGGGAGCATTGGGAATCGGTGGAAATCCCCGTGCTGCGAAATGATGGAAGCGTCCGCATTGCCCTTTGGAATTCGGCCAATCTCTATGATGAGGACGGAAAAACGCTGGTGGCCACGATTGCGCAGGGACAGGACATCACCGACCGCAAGAAGGCCGCCCACGCGCTGGAGCAGGCCAACGAGGAGTTGGCGCGGAAGAACCAGGAACTGGAGCAGATCGTGTATGTGGCATCGCATGACCTTCGCTCGCCCCTGGTCAACGTGCAGGGATTCAGCACCGAACTGAAGGCCGCCCTGGAAGAGTTGCGGGCGATTTTGGACGGACTTGCCCTGCCCGGTGAAACGCGGAGGCGGCTTGACATGCTGCTGGCCGAGGACTTGCAGGAATCGCTTGGGTTCATCCTCTCGGGCATTTCCAAGATGGACACCCTCATTTCAGGCCTGCTGCGCCTGTCCAGGCTGGGCCGCGCCGCGCTTTCCATGGGCCCCGTGGACATGAACCGGCTTGCCGCCGAAGTGGCGAGAACCTTTGAATTCCAGGTTCAGGAGGCCGGCGTGGACCTGTCCATCGGCGATTTGCCGCCCTGCATCGGCGATGCGGGGCAGTTGAACCAGGCCTTTTCCAACCTGATCGGAAATGCGCTAAAATACCTCGATCCGGCCCGTCCCGGCGTGATTCGCCTTACCGGCGCGCTGCGGGACGGCCAGTCGGTGTACTGCGTGGAGGACAACGGCATTGGAATAGCCGCCAGGCACCATGCAGTCATCTTCAATCTCTACCACCGGCTGGATCCCGGCGCGAGCCCCGGAGAAGGCCTGGGGCTGACCATCGTGCGGACCGTGCTGGAAAGGCAGCATGGCAAAATCTGGCTGGAATCTGAGGCGGGTGCCGGCGCCCGCTTCTATGTGGCTTTGCCCCATGCGGGTGAAACATGAAAGGACGCACATTGATGAACAATGCAGTGACCATCCTGATCACGGAGGATGACGAGGGCCATGCCGCGCTGATCAGAAAGAACCTTGCTCGCGCCGGGGTCAACAATCCCATGGTGCATTTCAGGGACGGCCAGGAAGTGCTGGATTTCCTGTTCCGGCGCGGCGCGGAGCCGCACCGGGAAGCCGACGCCGCGTACCTGCTGCTGCTAGACATCCGCATGCCCAAGGTGGACGGGGTCGAGGTGCTGCGCCAGGTGAAGGCGGACCCGGAACTGCGCAAACTGCCGGTCATTATGATTACCACCACCGATGATCCCCGCGAAGTGAACCGCTGCCACGAACTGGGCTGCAACAACTACATCACCAAGCCGGTGGATTACGACAAGTTCATCCTGGCCATCCGGCAGCTCGGGCTCTACCTGATGGTAATCGAAATTCCCAAAGTGAACGGCGGTTCAGAGTAGCGACATGCAGTTCAGAACGGCAAGGAGTCCTGAAATGGCTGAAGACGGCCCGGTCGGCACCGGGGGCGAGTCTGGCGATCTGCTCCCCGTGCTGGTGGTGGAGGATGATGCCGGCCTCAACCGGCTCATCCAGAAGACCCTCCAGAAAGCGGGTTTTGCCACCGACGGCGCATTGAACGGCGCGGAGGCCCTTGCGAAGATCGCGGAAGGCCGGGACCTGTTGCTGCTGCTGGACTATTCCCTGCCGGACATGACCGCCCGGGAACTCGTGGAAGGACTTCGTGATCGGGGACAAACGGTCATGTTCGTCGTCATGACGGGCTACGGCGACGAACGCATTGCTGTCGAAATGATGAAACTCAACGCCAGCGACTATCTGGTCAAGGACGCATACCTGATCCAGATGCTGCCTTCCGTCATGGGTGAGGTCTGCCGCAAAGTCCTCACGGAACGCCGTCTTGCGGAGACCCGCGAGGCGCTTTTCCGCAGCGAGGAGCGGTACCGCCATTTTGTGGAGATGAGCACCGAGGGGGTGTGGCGCTGCGACATCACACCGCCGGTCTCCCGGGCGCTCGACGAGCGGGAACAGGCCGAGGCGGTGCTCCGCCTGGGCAGGCTCGCCGAATGCAACAACGCCTATCTGCACCACTTCGGCCATGACCGCGCGGACCGGGCGCTGGGATCGCCCCTGTGCAGCCTGCTCAGCGGAACGGATGAGGAAAAGCTGGAACTGGTGCTCAAGGTCATCCGCTCCGGATACCGCACCAGTAGCCTGGAAACGATGACCCGCCTGCAGAACGGCCAGACCATTTGGACTTTGAACAACATCGTGGCCATAGAGCAGAACGGGTTCCTGGTGTGCATCTGGGGCACAACCCGCGACATCACCAGCCGCATTCGGGCGGAAGAAACGCTGCGCGCGAGCGAGGCGCAGAAGAATGCGATTTTGAACGGCATCACCAGCAACATCGCCCTGGTTGACAGGGACCTCAAGATTCTCTGGACAAACAAGGCGGCGGCGAACTCCGTCAACATGCGCACAGAAGACATGGTCGGCCGTTTCTGCCATTCTTTCTGGGGAGCCCCCGGGAAACCGTGTGACAACTGCCCGACCACCCGGGCGTTTCAGACCGGAAGGCCGGAACACACCATCGTGCAAACCCCGGACGGAAAGATCTGGGACGAACGGGGCGAGCCCGTGCTTGACGCGGACGGCAATGTGACCGCCGTTGTCGAGATTGCCGAGGACATAACCGACCGCAGGCGCGATGACGAGGAGCGGCTGCTGCTGGCCACGGCGGTGGAACGCTCCGCGGAGGCGGTCGTCATTACCAACGCGCAGGGGACCGTGAATTACGCCAACCCGGCGTTCGAGCAGATATTCGGGCTCGCCCGGCATGAAGCCCTGGGCGCGCATGCGGCCCGCGTCATAAATGCGGACGCGGCGCAGTTTGCCGACCGTCTCCGGGAGGCGGCGGAGCAGGGCGTCGCCTGGAGGGACCGCATCCGGTGCACGGGCATGAACGGCAGGAGCCTCGTGGTCGAGGCGACCGCCTCGCCCATTCCCGACGACCGGGGCCGGACGGCGGAACTGGTGATTCTTCTGCACGACGTCACGAAGGAAAGCGCGCTTGAGGCGCAGGTGCGGCAGACGCAGAAGCTGGAGGCGATAGGAACGCTCGCGGGCGGCATCGCCCACGAGTTCAACAACATCCTCTCGGCCATCATCGGCTACACGCAGATGGCCATGGCGGGCATCGAACCGGAGAGCCCCCCCGCCCGGGATTTGCAGCAGGTGGTCTCCGCCAGCCGCCGTGCCGCCGACCTGGTGCGGCAAATCATGACCTTTGGTCGCAGGCAGGAGCAGACTCAACTGCCGCTCCGGCTGGACGTGCTGGCAAGAGAGGCGCTGGCCCTGCTGCGCGCCACCATTCCGGCGACCGTGGAGATACGGCAGAACATCGCAGGCAACTGCGACTGTGTGCTGGGAGATCCCACCCAGATGCACCAGGTCATCATGAATCTGTGCACAAACGCCTATCACGCCATGGAGCAGAGCGGCGGCCTTCTGGATTTCTCCATTGAACCGGTTGCCATAGACGGGCGGCAGGAGGGGCCGGCGCACAGTCTCCGCCCCGGGCCCCATTTACAGATGACCGTGGCCGACACGGGCTGCGGCATGGACCAGGCCACGGTGGAACGCGCCTTTGATCCGTTCTTCACCACCAAGCCGCAGGGCAAGGGTACGGGGCTCGGCCTTTCAATTGCCCACGGAATCGTCAGGAGCCACAACGGCGTTATTGACATCCGCAGCGAACCGGGGAAGGGAACCACGGTTCGGGTGCTTCTGCCCACGGTGAAGGCGGCGTCGCCCCAGGGCGGTTCGGCGCCACCCGAAGCGCCGCTGGCCGGACACGGGGAGCGCATTCTCTTTGTGGATGACGAGGCCATGCTGACGAATCTGGGCGAACGCATCCTTTCCAATCTCGGCTATGCGCCAACGGTGTTCGGCGACGCGGACGAGGCGTTCGAAATGTTCCGTGCGGACCCAGGGGCGTTTGACCTAATCATCACCGACCAGACCATGCCGCGCTGCACCGGACTGGAACTTGCCGAAAGGGTGCACGGGATACGCCCCGACATTCCCGTCATTCTGGCCAGCGGTCTGAATTTGGCCGTCAGCGAAGAAGAAGCCAGGGCCGCGGGGGTGACGGAGATTCTGGGCAAACCCGTGTCCAGCTACAAGCTGGCCAAGGCCGTGAGCCGGGCGCTGGCGGTCGCACGCAATTCATAGAAGACCCGGAGACGAAAGTGTGGGTGCCGCAAAAGCCCCATCAATTGGTAGTCTGTTCCTGAATTTCCCTGAATCTCCCTTGAGAAGAACAAGTATGGATTGAGCCGCGTGGAATAGCATGGGAAATTTCCGATGGAGACCGCACCGTGAATGGTGATGTAACGGCAAGGATTGACTGGCGCGATGTCAAGGCAGGGCTGGTGATTGGCCTCCTGTATGCAAGCCTACTGGTGCTAAAAATGAAGGCGCCGGAATGGAGGGTGGGCGTATCGGCGGCGAATGCGCCGTTCATTTTCACCGTGGCGTACATTATCTGGCGCGGGCGACGGGAACCTGGGAAATTGGACGCGTGGGGGCTGACGACACCCATCACAGGGATGGCTGTGCTGGCCATGGCGGTGTTCCAGGGAATGACAGCGGCACTCCTGGGAGTAACGGCCCTCCTGTTGGGCGGGGAATTGGACTTTGAGCCGGGTTATGTGTTTCGCATGGTCGATTATATAGTAGGCGCATTTCCACAACAGTTCTTCCTTTGTTCGGTCGGAGTGGCGAGCCTGGCGACCTTGCCGGTGCTGCGCGGGACACGGCGATTGCCGCTGGCGGTTGGTGTGTGCTTTGGCGTCGCGCACTTCTGGGCGCCAGTACATTTTCCCGGATCGATTATCCCGTTGCAGGTCGTCGCTACACCACCCATGGGTATCTTCGCGGCCTGGTATTTTCTCCGTTTCCGAAACATCCTGCCACTGACCATGTTTCACGCCATCTCCTACGTGCTGTATTCGCAATGGGTGGAACACTTGCTGTGAGACGCGGCATCCTGTGAGTGGAATCCCTGTAAACACCGCTCGATGACCTTCTCAGCAAGAGCAGAAATTCGGACCGTAGAGAAAGAAGAACATGGCTGGATTAGCGGAAAACAACGTGGTATCTATGTCAATCACCTTTGCGGCCGTACTGCTGTCAGGTATGGTGTTTGCGTGCGCGACAGCGCTGCCGCCACCTGATTCTGGTTCCGGACCGCCACCTACGGTCCAGGCGGATCCCGCTGATGCGGTTCCACTGCCCGGGGAAGGGCGGGTATTGACGCTTGTCCATATCGAGCCGGAAGCCTCCCCCGCTGTAAAGATTGCGGTTCAGGCGTGCGCCGGATTGTGCAATCGCAAACACGGCGGGTCCGTTCTTACGCACATGGACGACAAGGACCTTCAATGGATAACGGAACTCGAGCTACAGCCGGATAAAACACTGACTGCCAATGCGTTTCTGGATGCCTGTATGGCGGAATTTCCCCGATGCGTACAGTACTCCTATGACAGGCAGCGGGCGCTGCTTCCCAACATCCTCACGGTCAGCGCTGTCCTCGAAGCCATACCGATCGCCGAGGAAATGAATATCCGATGGGGCGATGTCGTGTTCGACGCAACGGCAGAGTTCAGGGATCGTGACACGCCGTATCTCGCGACAAAGTATGTGTATGAGAAGTGCGTAAACGACACCACCGGCCTTGCCATGCTCAACCCGGGATATTCGACAAACGACGGAAAAGTCTGGAAGCCCGGACTTGTCGATAACATGAATCCCTCCATGATCGATTTTGTGTTTTCGGAAAAGCTGTTCGTCATGTTCCTGGTGAACGGCTGCATAACATGCACTTCGGAGCATGATCTTCTGAACGACATCGTCAGCGTCAATCCCTGGCCCAAACCCATCGGAGTCTATGGGTACGCGAACAATTGGATGGTGTTCGGCGGATACCTTTTCGAGGCGCAGACATTATGCTCTGCGTCACGAAACATGGGCGCCATTCCGACCGAAGTCAACAACCTTTCCTTTTTCTCCACGCGACGCGAGCCGATTGCCGACCCTGATGAGATACCGCAAAACAAGCCGGAAGATGTCCGCTACGATCCCACCAAGACCTATGTCGCGTTTATTCTGGGTGACGGGGACAACATCAATTTCATGATGGGAATGCGCCTCGAGTGGTTTCGCCAGCGGGCCGAGGCGTGCCGTGCGGGCAAAGACTCGTGTCCGCCGCTTACCTGGTCCATTTCTCCGCACCTCGCCCGCATCGCGCCTGATGTGCTCAAGTGGTACTACAAAATGAGCCATGCCACCGGAAGAGACTACTTTGCGCTTCCGCCCAGCGGCCATTTGTACGCATATCCATCCTCCATGGAAAGCACAACCATGCAGGACAGGTTCGTTGCTGCCACGGAACAGGATGCCCGCCTGATCGGCGCCAACAGTACTGTTCACTGGGAGTTTTTTCATAATTGGCGATACACGGAAGATGAATTCCTGCCCAAGTACGCCAAGAAGGACGGAATCATTAACGGGGTGTTTCCCGTCAATGTTCCCTATTTATTGCCAACGGGCACATGGCTGCCCAACCAGTTCTTCAAGGTGATTGTGGGCCGGGACGGAGGAAAGGTTGTGTTGTTCAGACCCAGAGAATGGCGGGGGGTCAATGACAAGGGCAGACTCATGGAAGAGAAGTTCTTCCTGAGTCCGAAAAAGATGGCGAAGGAACTGGGCTCCTATCCGCGGGGAACCGTTACGGCAATTTACATGACCAGCGACGGCGGGCTCGACCTCAACAACTCCATCATGGAACTGGTCAAGATACTCCCGGAGCACGTTCGCCTTGTCAGCGCGGACAGCGCCGTTCGACTTGCTCTTGAAGCATCGAAAACGCAATCCCGGACAGAATATACGCTGCCTGCACCATTGTTTATGCTAATCAATGCAATCATTGCTTTCGTGCCCGCGCTGTTTTACTTCAAGTTCCACAGAGTTCTCCGGATCGTCCTTCATCTTCTGATACCGTTACTCATTGGCTACATGGCGTATTGGCTCTTGGCACCGCGAAATTTTGAAGCCTATCCATGGACACTGATGCTTGTCCCATTCTCTTCCCTGCCGGCCTTTGCCGGTTCCCTGCTGGGGAGTCTTGTGGGTCGGGGCGTGAGGAAATGCAGACAGTCCGTATAGGCCCCGTGCTGAACGGTTTCTCCCTGTAATGCATAAAGAAAAGTCCGACTCCCCAGATCGGAAGAGCACACGTCTGAACTCCAGTCACGATCAGATCTCGTA
>CALDSM010000636.1 GCA_937923585.1 uncultured bacterium | reverse complement strand
GACCACCGAGATCTACACTCTTTCCCTACACGACGCTCTTCCGATCTGATTCCCAAGGAGCACGGCGGCATGGGGCTGGGCCTTCTGGAATTCGGCATGGTCGGCGCGGAACTGGGCCGCTGCCCGCTCGGGCATTACGTGTTCAACTGCCAGGCGCCGGATGCGGGCAACATGGAAATCCTGATGCAGTACGCGAACCCGGAACAGCAGGCGCGGTTCATGGTGCCGCTCTTGGCGGGCGAGATACGCAGTTGCTTCGGAATGACAGAACCGGAGTTCCCCGGCTCGAACCCGTCGTGGATGGGGACCACTGCCGTGCTCGACGGCAACGAGTATGTCATCAATGGGCACAAATGGTTCGCCACGGGCGCGGACGGCGCAGCCTTCAGCGTGGTGATGGCGGTGACGGACCCGAACGCGCCGGCACACAAGCGCGCAAGCATGTTCCTCGTGCCGATGGACACGCCCGGCGCGGTGGTCGAGGCGAACACACCGGTGATGGGCCACACGGGCTCCGGGTGGGCCAGTCACGGTGAACTGCGCTTCACGAACTGCCGCGTGCCCGCCGAAAACATGCTCGGCCCCATGGGCGAAGGGTTCCTGCTTGCGCAGGAACGGCTCGGCCCCGGCCGCATCCACCACTGCATGCGCTGGCTCGGCGTGTCGGAACGCTCCTTCGAGATCCTGCGCGACTACCTGCTGCGCAGGCAGGTGGCGCCGGGTGAACCGCTGGCCATGCGCCAGTTTGCGCAGGGCTGGATCGCCGAAAGCCGCGCGGAGATTGACGCGGCAAAACTGATGGTGCTGCATGCGGCGTGGTCCATCGAGCGGCACGGGCTGAAGGCGGCGCGCGAGGAGGTGTCACTCATCAAGTTCCACACGGCGAACGTGATGATGCGGGTCATTGATCGGGCCATCCAGGCGCACGGAGGGCTCGGTGTCACTGACTACACGCCGCTGTCCTTCTTCTTCCGCTTCGAGCGCGCCGGGCGCATCTATGACGGGCCGGACGAGGTGCACAAGCTGGTGGTGGCAAAGCGTATCCTGAAACGCCGCGCGTCGGAGCTGATGCAGCGCGGGGAACTGTGATGGCGGGACTGCTCGACAGCGCCGGTCCGGTGCGATCCGGCGAGGAACTGGACCCCGCGAAACTCGAAGCGTTTCTGCGGGAACATCTGGGCGCGCTGGACGGGCCGGTGTCGGTGGAGCAGTTCCGCCACGGCCACTCGAACCTCACCTACCTGGTGCATGCCGGTTCGCGCGAGTTGGTGCTGCGCCGTCCCCCCTTCTCCAGCAAGGTGAAATCGGCCCACGACATGGGCCGGGAATTCGGCATCCTGTCGCGGCTCTGCGGGCACTATCCCGCCGCACCGCGGCCCGTGGCCTGTTGCGACGATGCCGAAGTGCTGGGCGCGCCGTTCTATCTCATGGACCGCGTCACCGGCGTGATCCTGCGCGGACGTCAGCCCGACGGACTGGAGGTCTCCCCCGCGCTCGCGCACGATTGCTGCGAGGCCTTTGTGAAGGGCCTGGCCAACCTGCATGCGCTCGACTTCAGGGCAATGGGCCTGGAGGAGTTTCACCGGCCGGGGCATTACGTGGCGCGCCAGGTGAACGGATGGGCCGAGCGTTACCAGAACTCCCGCACCGACGACATTCCCAACATCGAAGACGGATTCCGCTGGCTCGCCGAACGCATCCCGCCCGACTCGGACACGGTGCTGATTCACGGCGACTACAAGTTCGACAACCTGCTGCTGGACCCGGCCGACCTGACGCATATCATCGGCGTGCTCGACTGGGAGATGAGCACTATCGGCGACCCGCTGATGGACCTCGGCGGCACGCTCAGCTACTGGGCCGATGCCGATGACCGCGACGAACTCAAGACAATGCAGTGCTTCCTCACCAGCGTCCCCGGTGCGTACAGCCGCCAGCAGGTGGCCGACCGCTACGGCGAATTCACCGGCCGCGACACGTCGAACATCCTGTTCTACTACGTGTTTGGCGTGCTGAAACTGGCGGTCATCATGCAGCAGATTTACTACCGCTACAAGACCGGCGCGACCAAGGACGAGCGCTTCGGCATGCTCATCCTGTTCATCCACCTCATGGGCCAGATCGCCGCACGCGCCATAGAGACGGAAAAGATTTCGCGGTAAGGGAAACGCCGGCCCCCAGGCCTCTCATATGCCCGACCCCACCTGACAGGCGGTGCTTGACGCGGTTGCCATGGATTCGTCCGCACTCATCCTCACTCCCCCCGGTCATCCCTCGCGTACTGGTCCAACTTGCGGTAGAGCGTGCGCAGGCCGATGTCGAGCATGTTCGCGCAGCGGGGCTTGTCGTAGTCGCAGAAACGCATGGTCTCCTCAATGGCGGCGCGCTCGATGGCGGCCATGGGCACGCCGATGGGCACGCGCAGTTCGCCGCGCGCAGGCGCCGCCGCGCGCCGGATGCGCAGCGGAATCTCGGAAACGCCGATGGCGCCCGTGCTCCGCGCGGCCGTGAGCATGCCGCCGATGACGTTCTCCAGTTCGCGCACGTTGCCGGGCCATTCGTACCGCTGGAGCACGTCGAGCGCGGCGGGTGACAGCTCACGCGGCGCCGTCCTTGCGGCGTCCGCATGCTGTGCAATGAGGTCATGCGAAAGCAGGGGAATGTCTTCAGGCCTGTGCCGCAGCGGCACCGCCTCCACTGTCAGCGCGGCCAGCAGCGCGGCCAGTTCCGGATGGATGCCCTTTGGCCCGCCGAGTTCCTGCGGAGACAGCGACGTGGATGACAGGAGCCGCGCGTCCGACCGGATGCGTTTCCCGTCGCCCAGGCGCGGCGCGGTGCCCGTGTGAAGGAAGGCGAGCAGCCGTGCCTGCGCCTCCGGCGACAGCGCGTCCACATGGTGCAGAAACAGCGTGCCGCCGTCAGCCTGCTCCACCCGGCCCGGCTGCGCGCCGTCAGGGCCGCCCTCGCCAAACAGCTCCCGCTCGATCATGTCCGGCGCAAGCGCGGCGCAGTCGGCCTTTATCATCGGGCCGTCGCGGCGCGGACCGCTTTGATGGATGGCTTCGGCAATGTGCTCACGGCCCGTGCCCGCCTCGCCGAAGATGAGGACCGGTTCCCGGCGCGCACCGGCATGGCGCACCGCCGAATACACGCGCAGCATGGCGTCCGACCGCCCCGCGATGCTGCCCATGCCAAAGCGCTCGTCCAGCCTGCGCCTCAGTTCGGTGTGCTCCATTGCCCTGCGCTGCCAGGCCGCACCGCGGCGGATCACCGCGTCGAGCCGGGGCAAATCCAGCGGCTTTGCCTGCACATCGTGCGCGCCGGCGCTGATGGCTTCCGCCGCGCGCGCCAGATCCTGTCCCTCAGCCACCAGCACCACGCACGCCTCGGGGTTGCGCCCCCGTGCCGCGGCCAGTAGCCGCATGCCGTCCACGCGGCCCGCGCGCCATTCGGCCACCAGCGCGCCTATGGGACCGGCGGCAATGCGGTTCACCGCCTTCTCGCCATCGGGCACCCATGCGGCGGCATAGCCGCGCTCGCGCAGCCACGCCAGCGCTCGCCGCCCGGCGGCCTCGTCGCGGTCCACCAGCAGCACGGTGCATTTCGGTTCTTCGGCCATGGGGGGCATTCTAATCGATACAACGGAGGACGGACAACGAGAGTTTGATGGGCCATTTTTTGGAGTGCGGTGGCAACGACACCGCTTTGGCTGGATAGACGCAAATGACCCCAACAGGATTCATAGCTCAAACAAGCCAAAGCGGTGTCGTTGCCCCCGCACTCCAAAATGGCTCTCGTACGAATCAGTTCTTCTGTGTTGCGTCGAGGTGGTTTTGGATGCGCTTGAGAAGCGCCTCGTCCTTGGTGGAGGACTTGACCCTGTCCAACAGCACCAGGATATCCAAATCGGCAAGGCCCTTGTCCTTTTCGCTCTTCATGCAGGCGCTGTCCGCCAGCGCGATCCCGGCTTCGGTGGCCACTTCGGTATCCTCCAGGAAGGGCGCTATCGCGCGGGCCGCGCCCGCCACCCGAATGGCGCCAAGCCCCTTGAGAAAGGCGCGCTTTTCGTCGGCATTGCGCAGCTTGGCCGACAACGGCGCTACCGTTGCCGCAAAGTCGGTGGTGTCCGAACTGCGCTTGGCTGCGTCGCACACCCCCTCGATGATCGCGATGCGTGTCGGTCCTGCTTCAGCGCTGTCCAGGAGCGCGGCAATCTGGATCAACCCGGCCGCATCGGGCCACAGCACCAACTGGTGCAGCGCCTCGGCATGCGTGGCTTCCGCCAGCGCGGCGGACAAGGCCGCAGCGGCCACCGCTTTCGCGCCCGCCGCGCCGCCCAGTGTGTTGAGCAGGCGCATGAAACGCGGCGCGTCCGCATCATTCGCGGCAGCAAGTTTTTCGGTCGTGCGGGCCGTGAGCGATTCCCGCGCGGCGGTGTCCGTCTTGGTCAGCACGGCCAGCGTCTCGCGGGCGGCCGCTTCTTCGCTGTCCTCTTTTGCAGCCTCGAACGCTGCATAGACGGCCCCCACCTGGTTGGGGTCGCCGGTCGCGCGCAATGCGGCATAGGCTTCAAGCCGCACGGTCATGTCGTCATCCTGTAATGCGCCGGCGGGCACATGCGCATGGGCTTCGGTGCCGCGCGCGGTCAGGATTTCCAGCCAGGCGCGGCGGATGTCGGGCGGATCCTGTTTGGGCGGCAGCGCGCCCGGCATGTCTTTCGCGGCGCAGGGACACTGCTTCGCATAACGCTTGGCCGCCTCATCGGCCACCGCTGTGCCGGTGGCACGTTTCAACGCCTGTTTCGCTGACACCATCTCGTTGTTCGACGCCGGTTCGGCGACCATGCGGAAGAGCACTTTCCGGCCCTTCTCCGCCACCGCGCCGGACAGTGTCTCCAGCGCGGCGGACCGCACCGCCATGTCGTCGTCGCGCAGTGCGGACAACACGGCCTTCTGCGCGGTTTCATCGTCGCGGGTGGCGAGCATCGAAGCGATCTGCGCGCGCACCGCCGGGTCTTTCGCATCGCGCAACGCTTTTGCCCAGGGCGCGCTTCCCGCCTTTCCGGGGATGCGCTTCGTGAGCAGCAGTGCCGCGCCGCGGTACTGCGGGTCGGGGTCGGACGCCGTGGCGGCCAGTTCGTCTGCCGCCTGCACGCCCTTCTCGCGCACCAATGCCTCCAGCGCAAGGGCGCGTGCCGACGGCCCCTCGGTCTTGGCGGCATTGGGCGCCACCGGCGCGGCGGGCACACCGCCGAGGATGTCAATCGCCTTGGCAATGCGCGCCCTGCACGGTTCGGGCACCGCGGCAAGATTTGCCTTCAGCGCATTCACCGCCTCGGGCGTACCGATGGCCTCCAGTGCGGCGGCGCCGCACTGCACGGTGGCGGGGTCGTTCAGCAGTGCGGCCAGCGCGGGCACGGCGGTGTCATTGCCGGCCCATTCCAGGTGAAACGCGAAGAACTGCTTCTCCGTCGGGTCCGCGGCGCGGCCCAGCGCGTCAATGAGCACCTGCGTGAACAACGCCCGCACCGCCGCGTTGCCCGGCGCGCCGCAGTATTTCGCCAGCCCGCTCACGGCGTAACGCGCGGCCAGATCGGCGTTGCCCGACGTCTCGGGCAAGATCTTGGCGCAGATCTCCGCCAGCGCAGGCGCGCCCGCATCCACAATCGCGGCGCAGGCCGCGTTAGTCTCTGCGGCACTTTGGCCGGGGAACTTCGCCAGCAGTTCATCCACCGTCGCGGCGTGCGCCGCGCAGACCAGCAGCACGGCTGTCAGAACTGCTACGACATGTCTTGTCATTCGAGTCATCTCATGGATTCCTTCGCAAAGCTAAAGGGACACAAGGGACAAAAGGGACGCAAGGGACCCAGAAGATGATTCCTCAGGCCCTTTGACCTAACCAGCCTTTCCGGCATGTCCGCTGCGACCATTCTTTCCCTTTCGTCTCTTTTGTCCCTTGTGTCCCTTCTGAGTTTCACTGCATCACACGCGCCAGGGGCCGCGCATCGGCTGGAAGATGAGGCGGTTGGCCTCCTCGTCGCCGACGAATTCCTGCTTGACCGGGTCGTAGC
>CALDSM010000635.1 GCA_937923585.1 uncultured bacterium | reverse complement strand
CGCTGTACACGCTCGTCGGAATGCCGCGGCCGCCGTCGGCGGTGGTCTTGTTGCCGCTCCAGCCGTCGGTCACGTAGGTGCCGTCCACATAGTTCTTGGCGCCGTCGCTGCCGTTGTAGGGCTCGCCGATGCGCGAATTGCCCGACATGCCCACCAGGCCGTGCTTGACGCGCAGCTTGGTGCGGAGGGTCTCGACCATCTTCCCGACCACGTTCACCCTCTCCAAAGCGGGCACGCGGGTCTCCAGGTATGCGGGCACGTTGTTGTAGTTGTTTTGCAGCATGGTGTTGCCGCTGAGGTCTATGGCGTCCTCAATGGCCACGCCGCCGGAAAGCAGATTGTCGCCGAGAATGTGGACGGAGCCGCCGATGTTCACATTGCCCTTGACGACGTTGTTCACGCTGCCGCCGCCTGCAAAGATGGCGTTGTTCCACACGTTCACGTCGGTGGCGGCGTAAACCGCCTCTGCCCGCCGCCGATAGTTGCGGAATTTCGCCGCGGTGTGAATGCTGCGGATGCCCTTCTCGTTCGCGTCGTCCACGGCGCCGTCGCCGTTGTTGTCCACCTTGTCCTTGCCCCAGTTCAGCGCCGCGGCCATGATCTTCGGGGGCTCGTATCCCGTGACGCCGGGATCGCCGGGAAGAGCCACCGGCGTGTAGGACGACGAATCGAAGTCGGGCAGCACCAGTTCTTTTTTGGCGTTGTACACCGGCGTCCATCCGCCCAGGCCGATGTTGCCGGTCGCTTCAGGGCCTTCCAGCCCCGCCCTGGCGCGGGCCAGTGCGCCCTCCATGGCGTCGAAGGTCTTGGCGTAATCCTGGTGGGAATCGGCGCTGCGGCGCTGTTGAAGATGGCGCGCGCTCACCGCCACAACGGTGACCAGCACCACCGCGACAAAGATGGTGGCCGCCGTCAGCGCCATGCCCGCGTCCCTTCGGCGAATTCTGTCGCTCTTGTTCATGTTGTCGGCCCTCCGGTTGTGTGGGTAATTTCAGTTTCTTGGCATTGCAAACTCGGTGATTGAAACCCGATACGGCAATCCGCGGTTATCCTTGACCTCAGTCTGCACCGTGATGTCCAGCCCACCATTGCGGGACACCACCCAGAAACCCTTTACCTTCGGCACACCATTTACCTTCACGGTCGAATCCGGCGGCAGTCCGTTGCAGAGCACGCGCGTCTTCGTTCCCTGGATCATAATAAGCTGTTTGGAGGTTTGCCCGTCCCGGTTCGCGTCGTTGACGTCCGGCTACACGGTAATCTCGGTTCCCAGTTCGAGATTGCCGGTCGCGTTCACCGCCGTCCCGTTGCCGTCCACGTCCGTGGCCGCCCGGAAACGCAGCACGTCGCCGGGCAGGCTGCCTGTGTTGACGGACGTGGCCGACGCCGCATGCACCCGTGCCACCAGCGTTTCCAGCGCCCTGCGCGCCTCCTCGGTGGCGGTGGCCTTGGCGCGCTGCACGCTGGCCGTCCTGTTCATGCCCAGCGACAGGGTCAGGAGCCCCCCCATGACCACGGTGAAAATGGCCACCACCATGGTCATTTCCAGCAGGGTAAAACCACGCTGCGGTATGTGGCGCTTCCTCATTGGCATACCTAATACGTTCCCGCGTAGGTGGTTGAGGTGACGGAGTACATGTGGCCCCGGGGCGTGGTGAACACCACGGTCGCCCGCACGGCGAAAGGCGCCGGGAGACTGCTCCCGGCGGTCGGGCTCGACAGGGGAAGCCGCAGCGTCGAGCCGTCGGCCTTCACCGCGTCCAGCGCCAGCGCCATGGTGAATCCCGGACACCGCGGCGGCGCCTGAGGGGTGTACGTGAACAGATTGGCCCGCGACATGCCCCGCACCTGCTCCAGGACGCTCATCATGTACGCCGTGGCCTCGGTCTTTCCCTCCGCAACCTGCCCCAACACGCCAATGCTAATCAGCGACCCAAACATGACCCCCATGCTCATGGCCACCACCCCCGAGGCAATCATGAGTTCTATAAGAGTAAAACCTGACCTTCCTAGTCGTTTTCTCTTGCACGCGTACTCATCATCAACCATGGCGTGCTCCTGTTCGACACTCAACACGGTGCCACACTGTTTGAACCTTTCTTATTGACCGATGGGCCTGTGCCCAATATGGATTATATCATGTGTTTTGGCATTTGTGTGAAGTGACTTCCTGGAATCTAAACGAATCTAAACGGGGACAGCCACCGCTTATGTTCCCTGACGGTTGCTACTTCGGGGAGTTGTCTCCGCCAACCGCCTCGGCGGCCCGTACGAAACTTAAATTTAAACGGGGACAGCCAACGTTTATATTCGCCGATGGCGGTTGTTTCCGGGGGGTGTTTCCGCAAGCCGCGCGGGCGTCTCATGGGAAACCTATGCCCAAAGAAGAAAGGCTTTCATCAAAACGGGGTGTTCAAGCCCCGAGCCCAAGCCCTATTCAGTTCCCAATACGGTCAGAAACAGGTTGTCCAGATGCCTGCCAAAACCGACTGTGCCGGCATCGCCCTTGACACCCCGGCATCCGGTACATCCGGAAAGGGGCGTGACGCCCAGTTCACCGGGGGTCAACTGTCCGTCACCGTTCGCATCAAGCGCTTCAAAGAGGGCCTGGGTCAGCTCCGGCACCGCCGCCGCCTCTTGGAGCGATAGTCCGCCGTCGCCATTGGCATCCGCCGCCTGGAGTGCGGCAGCCAGGCGCTGTTGCGCCCCGGCGACATCCAGGAGTCCGTCCTCACCCTCTGCCGGTTCTCCCTCGGCCTGCGGGGCGGGGCCGAGGCTCACCACAAGGCTGACCGCCGTTCCCGGCGGCAGTTCCACGCCCGGCACGGGACTTTGCGAGACCACGGCGCCGGCCGCAACCGCATCGCTGAAGCACTCCGTGACCGCGCCCAATACCAGACCCGCGGCCGTGACGGCCTCTTCTGCCTGCTGCTTCGGCTGCGCCAGGATGTCGGGCATGAAGATCGGCTGCACGCCGCTACTCACAGTCAGGTCAACGGGGGTTCCCGGCAGGACAGCCGCCCCCGCCGGGGGACACTGCTCCATCACCATGCCTGCAGGCACGGTCGCGCTGCACTGCCCCGTCACCGTGCCCACGGTGAGCATGTCGTTCCCCAGGGCGGCGGCGGCGGCAACCTGCGGCTTGCCCACCACGTCGGGCACCGCAAGCCCGCCCCGGCTCAGCACCAGGTCAACTGCGAAGTCCGGCAGAACATCGGCTCCTTCGATCGGGCTCTGGGAAACCACGACACCCGCCGGTATCGCGAGCGAGTACTGGTAGCCCACCTTTCCCACCGTGAAACCCGCGCCGACCAGCGTTTCTGATGCCTCATCGAGGGTCAGGCCGATCACGCCGATCGCAGGAACCGGCTCAGGCAGTTCATAGGCGCCCATGTCATACCCGGCGCGCTGCGGCCGGACCACCCCAAGAAGGTCAACGACAGGCGCGCCATTCGCGGTGCCCGTGTCCACGCAGGGGGAATCGGACCGCAAACGGTAATCGCCCCCTTCCGCATCCGCAAACAGGGGATCCGCGTTGATATTGCCGGTGCCGGGGAAACCGCCCTCAATGTCGCTGAAGGACGCCAGGACACTCACGTCCTGTTCCCTGCCCAGTGCCCCCCCGTTGCCCCAAACGACCGCGTTGGACAAACGGACCTGGGCGCCGCTGCCGTAGTAGTTGTTGTCAACAAGGTACTTCCGGGTCGGGTTGCCGGCGAAAGTGCAGTTGACCGCCTGAAGCGTGCCGGAGCCCATGGGCCCCCATCCCACCACCAGCACACGGTGTTCGTGCCGCGTGAACAGGCAGTTTTCCAGGAGACTCTTGCAGGTGCCCTGCAATGCCCCGCTCATTAGCGCGGAGTTCGTGTTCGCCGAGAAGGTGCAGCCGGAGATTCGCGGCAGGCACGCGCCTCCCTCCAGGTTGATATCCAACACCCCCACCCAGTTCCCGGCAAACGAACTGTTCTCGATTCGCGGAGAAGAGAACGAACCGAAAACGGAGCCGTTTAGGACAGCGTAGGTGTTTGGTTTGTTGTCCGTGAAGCTGCATCCCGTGATTAGCGGACAGGAGGGGCGTTCCCCGTTGTTCACGTTGACCATTGCCGCAACGCCCGCGGTGTTCCCCGTGACTGTGCAGTTCGCGATGATGGGAGACACCCCGATGTTGTCAACGGCCAGCATATGGTTGAAATCGGAATAGCTGCCGGCGGCCGACAGGGCGGCGTACAGTGCCTGGCTTGCGCCTGCATGACCCGGGCCGCTGCCGCGGGTGATGACAAAACCGTCCAGCCGGGCATTGTCCGCGCCGTAGACGCAGGCATGCGCGTCTTCGCCGTCTATGACGGAGACATGCGCCTTGAAGTCGCGCTGCCCGCGCGCGGTCTCGGTGCCCGCGAATCCGCCGTACACATCACAGAACGGCGCCAGGGCAACAACCGCGTCGCCCGTGGTCGTGTAGGTTCCCCCGGCCACCCACACCTCGCCCGGTTCACCGGTGGCTGTCGCGGCGTCTATTCCCGCCTGAATGGACGTGAACGCCGTTTCCCAACTGAGCCCGTCCTGCGCGCCCAAAAGGTTGTCCGGATCAACATGAATGACGCTGCCCGCCGGGGGGCGATAGGCATAGGCATTCTTCAGCGTTCCGGTTTGGCCGTCCGTGTTGGTGACCGTCACATCCACTGTGCCCGCGTCATGCGGCGGCACGACACAGAACAGGGTGTCAGCCGCGATCCGCCGAACCTCCGCGGCCTCCGCACCGCCAAAACTTACCCGTATCGCGCCCAGTTCACCGAAGAAGCGGCCGGTCAGAATGGTGGGTGTGCCGCCGGCAGACGGTCCCGTGTCGGGCAGCAGTCTCTGAATGCCGGGCGGCGGCCCGGGGATATAGATGTATGCACCAGCCAGTGTGGCCTCTCCTCCGCCGGGATTGTAAACCGTCACGTCAACCGTGCCGGGGGTGTGCTGCGGAACCTGGCAGTTGATCTGCAACGTGCCGTCACCAACGGCATACACGCTGACAGAAGGTGATTCCACCCCGCCAAAAGTCACGCGCGTGATCCCCGACTCGGAGAGATCCGTCCCGTAAATGGTCACCCGGTTGCCGCCGGTGGCAAATCCAATGCCGGGGTCTATGGATGAAAGAACCGGGGGCATTGTGGACAGGTAGGTAAACCCGCCGGGAATGACGCCGGTCTTGCCGTCGGAATTGACGACCACCACATCCACCGGACCCGGCGCGTGGGGCGGCGTCTTGCAGCCGACCCCGTAGGCGTCGTGCGATCCGGCATTGGCCGCGTCCACGCCGCCAAAAAGCACCCTGACGGGCGCGTGGCTGTTGAACGAAAAATCCGTTCCGCCGACCGACACGCCAGTCCCGCCGAGGGTTAACCCGTGTGCGGGCGCGATCGTCAGGGGACAGGGCGGCGCCGCGTCCACGTAGGTGAATCCGCCGGCGAGGATGCCTGTCTTTCCGTCGGGATTGACAACCTCGACATCCACCACCCCCGGCAGATGCACTGGGGTATGGCACTGGATGCCTGACTCGCCCGTTACGGAAACATCAAACGCCTCCACGCCCCCAAAAAGAACCCTGGTTGCCGCCGGATAGGAGTAAACGGTGCTGAACCCGGCACCGGCAATCGTCACCAGCGCACCGCCTGTGGTGAGGTCCAGCGGACGCGTCACGGAGTCAATGCGGGGCGGCGGCGCGTCCACATAGGTGAATCCGCCTGCAAGAACGCCGGCGCTGTCATCGGAGGCAATGACCGCAACATCCACCGTGCCGGCACTGTGGGTCGGGGTGGTGCAGGTTATGGTGCGGTCATCAACGACTTGTACATCGGATGCCTGCGCGTCCCCGAAAGAGACCCGCATGGACCGGTTGGGGGTGAATCCCGTGCCGAAAATCGTCACCCCGGCACCGCCCAATGTGCTGCCGTCACCCGGCGTCACGCTGACCGGATTGGGCGGTGTCTGGGGCAGATAGGTAAACCCGTCGGCCAGCGTGCCGGAAGCATTTCCGGGATTGGTGACCACAACGTCCACCGGGCCGGGGGCGTGGCCCGGGGTCTGGCAAAGAATCTGGTACGTCCCGTCTCCGGCATCCTGAACCCGCACCTGATTGGCCTGCAAACCGCCAAAGCTGACCCGGGTGACACTGAGCGGCGTGAAACCGGCGCCCGTGATCGTCACCTGAATGCCGCCCGCTTCCTGGCCCATATTGGGCGTTACCGCCGTTGGCACCGGTGTGATGGGAGGAAGGAAGGTGTATCCGTCGGCGAGGGTTCCGGCCGTTCCTTCCGGATTGATCACCACAACATCCACAGCCCCCGCGGCATGCTCCGGGGTATAACAACTGAGGCTGGTGGCGCTGGCCACGAAAACGCTGCTCGCCTGCACCCCGCCAAACGTGACCTGCGTGGCGCCGCCGGCAGGCGAAAAACCCGAACCGGCAATGGTCACATGGTTGTTCAGGTATCCCGGACCCGCGCCGGGAGAGACGGAAACCGGCACCGGCGTCTGCGTCTGGTCATAGGTAAACCAGCCGGAAAGTGTGCCCGATTGGCCGCCCGGATTGGTCACGACAATGTCGGCCATGCCGGCGGCGTGCGGCGGCGCAGTGCAGGTGATATACCCGCCGAAGTCGGGATGGACCACCACGTTCGCCGCGGCAACACCGCCAAAAGCCACCGTCGGCGTGCCGGCCAGCGACAGATTGCCCGCAATGATATGCACTTCTGCGCCGCCTGAATCCCAGTCATGTCCGGGGCTGCACGACAAAATGAGCGGACCCGTCCAGTCGCTGTGGATGAAGCAGTCGCCAAGGAGTTGCCCATACCCCACCACGCCAAACCCCACCAGGCCCTGCGGTTGCGCCGGGGCTATGCCGGAATACAGGGGAATGCAGCCGGGCACCCGGTATTCACGCACACCCGTTATGGGCACGCCGCCAATGGTCAGTGTGTACTGACTGAAAGGAAGCCCGGCTTCCTGTCCGAGGACAAAGATGGTCCTGCCGCCCGCTGTGGGACTCGAACAGGGCAGCGCCCCCGACACGCCCGGATCGAACGTCGTGGGAACAAAGACATATGCGTCCGCAAGCGTCGTGCTGGACAGGTCCGGGTTGACAACCGTCACCCTGGACAATCCGCCCCAATGCGGCGGTGTCTTGCAGACCAGCGAGAAGTTCCCCCCGCCCGAGTCGGACACCTGCACCGCCGACGCCTCAGCGGCGTCGAAAAGCACCCGCGTGACACCCGTCACGCTCAAGCCCGTCGCCTGAATGGCCACCACCGTTCCACCCGCCCCGCTGCCATAATCCGGCGACAGTGACACCAGCGAAGGCGCTGCCCCCGCATCCATCCCGAAAGCCGTCCCCAGAAACACGACCGCCCAAAACACCAAACCCAAATTGCGTGCCATGACCCGATCCTCCCAAACTCGGTTAAACTCCCGGATGATTCCCTCAAGCCGTCAGCGCCCGCAAACTTCCTCCACGAACGGCAAAGACAGCAAACCTATCTGGTGTTCAAAAAGTCATCCACAACCTAATCACAGGTTACCACGCGCGAAGTTTCTTGTCAAGACTTTAAACGGGGACAGTCCCGAATGGCACTGACTTAAGGCGTAAGTGGTTCTATTTTGGTTGTTTGCGTT
>CALDSM010000634.1 GCA_937923585.1 uncultured bacterium | reverse complement strand
CCATGCACCAGGGCAGCGAAGTGAAACTTCGCAGGCAAGTGCGTTCCCAAGTGCAACTTGGGAACGAGTGACAACGAGTGACATGCCGCCGCTTTCTGACTGGGAGCGCCGGCGTCCCCGCCGGCCTCTTCGGCGCGAGATAGAAGTTTGGTCAAAGGAGAAGTCCCATGACAGACGCAACCAGTGATCGTTCCGCCAACGCGCTCGCCAAAGTCGAGCGCATGAACAAGGCGCTCCGCCACGAAGAACCCGACCGCGTGCCCATCGGCGAGTTCTACTGGGGCGGTTTCCTGCGCCGCTGGCGGGATGAACTGCATCTGCCGCCCGACACAGACCCCTACAAGTACTACGACCTCGACTGGATCGTGACGGTGCCCAATATGGACCCGCACATCAAGTCCTTTGAAATTCTGCTCGAAACCCGCGAGGACATCATGGTGCGGACCGGTTTCGAGGCGGTGCTGCACAAGCGCTACAACATCCCCATGCCCGAGTCGCGCTCCTGGGACACGGACACCATTGAAAAACTCGAAGCCTTCAGCTTCGACGACGCATGGGACCGCCGCCGCTATTTTGAGGACGGCGATCACCAGATTGGCGGCGTCGGCGACGGGTTCCAGCGCAACTGCACGGCATGGATTGACACCGTGAGGGCGATCCGCAAGAACTACGCCGTCTACGGCAGCATGATCGAGGCGTCTGAATGCCTCACCCGCCTCATCGGCCAGATGAACACGCTCAACTGGATCGGCGAATACCCCGACCGGCTCGGCGAGCAAATCCTCCGCATCGGCGCGTTCTACGTCGAATGCCTCAAGGCCGAACTGGAAGCGGGCAAAGGCCTGCTTGACGGCATGGTCATCTGGGGCGACGTGGCCTACGCTGCCAACATGTTCTTCTCGCCCGACTACTGGCGCGCCTACTACAAGCCCACCGTGGCAGCGATGATCAGCCTGTGCCACGACGCGGGGCTGCCCGTCATCTACCACGGCTGCGGCAACGTCGCGTCCATCCTGCCCGACTTCATCGAAATGGGGCTAGACGCATACAACCCGCTTGAGGCCAAGGCGGGGCTCGACGTAGTCAACCTGCGCCGCCAGTACGGCCACAAGATCGCCTTCTGCGGCAACAGCAACATGCAGGTGTGGGAGGAGGGCGACCTCGACAAGGTTCAACGGGAAGTGCTGCGCAAACTCAACGCCGCCAAAGGCGGCGGCCTTATCTTCCAGTCCGACCATTCCGTCAGCAGCGCCGTGTCCGGCAACGTCTACAACTACATCGTGAAGCTCGTCCGCGAATACGGCAACTACCCGCTGAATCTGGGAGAGCACGACGAGAAGATGTAAGATCCAGATTTTACTTTGCGTTCTGTCCGTAGTCACCGGCCATAATGCCCCGCAGCGATAGGTCCTCGTCCAGGTCCGGCCAATGCAAACCGAAGGGCGAGACTTCGATACGGTTAAGCTGTTCCGGAGTACCCTCGACGAGGCGCGGGTTTCCAACTATGGGAAAGCGAATCTCCACGCCACTTTCCATCTTTGCAGCAATGTGTCCGTCACTGTAGGCGGCTGACAGAACTGTATCAACCAAGGTGTTCATGCCATTTCTTTCGAATTAGGTCCCTGTTCTCTTCGGCAAGCCGTTGCGCTTTGGTGAGTTCACCCACCTTCATGCCGTGCGATTCACAGAGTTCAACATCGCTTTCGACGTCAAACACCGCTTCACCGCTTCCGAACCGCACATGCACGTGAACTGGCCGGTGGTCGTTGTTGTAGAAGAAGAAGGTGAAACCGTCTTGTTCAAATACCTTGGGCCTTCCTTCATGCCATCTTTTGCTCTGTATTAAGTATAGGCGACCTAGCCGAAATCCACAAGGCCAGTCTTTGGCTCGAACCCAAAGTGTGGCCGACCGTACCGGTCGTTTATAATGTGCCCGGCGAAAGGAGCCCTCACTGTGGCGGACACCCTTAAGATTCTCTATGTGACTTCAGAACTGGCCCCGCTGCTCAGCACCGGCGGGCTGGCGGAGGTGGCGGCGGCGCTGCCGCGGGCATTGCGCGCGCGGGGCCATGACGTGCGCGTGGCGATGCCCTGTTACCGCCAAATCGCGTCGAAGTTCCAGGGCGAACAGTTCTGCATGGTCATGGCCGAACTGGGCGAAAAGACGCAGTACGGCGCGTTGCGCGCCGCCGTGGTTCCGGACACGGACATTCCGCTCTACCTTGTCGAGCATGACGGCTATTTCGGCCGCGAAGCGCCCTACGGCGTCGGCGCCTACGAGTACGACGACAACGCCGAACG
>CALDSM010000633.1 GCA_937923585.1 uncultured bacterium | reverse complement strand
GCGCAGGCGCGAACCGCTTACGTGCAGGCATTCCCACGGCCTGAGGTCATACCGCCAGCGGTGCCATTTGCGGGTGACCACATTGCCCGTGATGTCCCCCTGGGTCAGGTCCGCGTGCTGATGTCTGCGACCCATTTCCATGGCCCGGAATGAGCCGTCTGCCTCGCGGAACACCCCCCCATGGCGGCCGAGAATGCGGAAGGACCGAAGGTCTTTGACACCAAACTCCTCCACGCGGGCCAGTCGGATGGGCTTCATGAACAGCTCCGAAGTTTTTGCACTTTAATGACCGTGCTTTGTCGCGATACAATTGCGCAGCCTAATGATAACGGCTCTCGGAATAGTTTAGCGGTTTGGCACGTTACTTCACAACGATTGCGACGCACGATCCTCAACCATTAAGAAGGATACCAGAGATGTCCGACACACAAGAGAAACACTTCTTCCCCGAAATGGCCGTGGCTGAGGCGATGGCTGTCCATCCCCGGGTTCCCGAGGTGTTTGCCGCATTCCATCTCGGCGGCTGCGCCCACTGCGGCATCAGCCAGTTTGAAACCATCGAGCAGGTCTGCATGGCCTACGGCGTGGACGTACAAGTCCTGCTGGAAGTGCTCGAAGGGGTATTGGAGAAGAACCCCATCGGGGACGAAACAACGACAACCGCCTGACAATACTTCGCCGGATACATTCACGGAATTCTGCCGCGTCTTACGGTCAGTTCAACAGCCGGAAGACGCGGTTGGTTTGTCTTGGGGTACCGGCGCTCTTGGAAAATGGGCGGTGGAAGTATTACACTGCCAGCCACCTCACCAACGAAAGGAAACTGTCATGGTTAGTCGTGCCTGTCTGCGTCGTGCCGGATTGCTTGCCCTTGTACTGGCCTTTTCGGGAGTCGTTCTTTCCTCAGCCTGGGCGGAAAACACTGCCATCGTCCCCGTGCCGCGCAATGACAACGGCTGGATGGCGCGCCACCAGAGCTTCAACGACCGGGTAAAACAGGGCAATGTGGACCTGCTGTTCATCGGCGACTCCATCACCCACGGCTGGGAGGGCGCCGGCAAAGAGGTTTGGGCGCAGTACTATGCCAACCGCAATGCCGTCAACCTCGGCATCGGGTTAGCGCGGCAAGGCAAGAAGGTGCTGCTGGT
>CALDSM010000632.1 GCA_937923585.1 uncultured bacterium | reverse complement strand
GGCGCGGCGAGGGAGCATGGACAGCGCGTGCACGCGGGGCCGGATTTCGAGCAGTTCCATCCCGGGCTGCTCCACGAGCAGTTTCCAACCGTGGGGGGTGTATCCGAAGGTGCTGAAGGAGTGGTAGGGTTCGAGGTGCGAGGTGGAGCCGATGAAACGGCCGCCGGGGCGGAGTATGCGGGCCACCTGGCGGATGACATCGTGGGGGTAATGGACGTGCTCGAAGGCCTGGCAGGTGAAGACCAAATCGACGGAGTTGTCGTCGAGAGGAATGTTTACGCCGTCGTAGGTGCGAAAGTCGCCGTCGCTGCGGCGCCGCGCCGCGACCTCGGGCGACGCTTCGATGTCCAGGCCGATCCAGTGGGCGCCGGGAGACAGTTCGCGGAAGAGGTCAATGGTGCCGCCTTCGCCGCATCCGAGATCGAGCACGGTTGCCATGGGTCCGCACGGTTGCCCGAGAACGCGCCGGGCGCACCGGAGGGCATTGTCCTGATAGGCGGCGTCGGCGGGCAGGGCGGCGCCCAGCACGGACGGCAAATCGGGGCGCATCACATCCTTGTCCATCAATCCCTTTCGCGGGCCGGCGTGCGTGGCGGCCCCTGATGCTGGCAGTCTAGAATGTCATTCCGGGGAGGGTCAACTCGGGTCATTGAAATGTCCGTCCCTCGCGCAGCAGACGGTCAAGCAGGAGAATGCCGATGACGGCGATGGCGTCGCGGATTTCGCCGGCGGTGACCATGCGCACCGCCTCGTCGAAGGGCACGCGGCGCAGGGCGAGCACCTCGGTGCCCTCGGGCTCGGCCCCGACCTCGTGCAGGCCCGTGGCCACGAACAGATAGCCGCGCTCGGAGGAGTGGCAGTTGCTCATGTGCAGTTCACCGCCGATGGGTTCCCAGCGGTCGGCGGTCAGGCCCGCCTCCTCGCGCAGTTCGCGCTGTATGGCCGCCAGCGGATCCTCTCCGGGGTCGGTGCCGCCCTCGATGATCTCCCAGGAGTACTCGTTCATGGTGTAGCGGTACTGGCCGACGAGGACGAGCTGCATGTCGGCCGTGAGCGCGAGCACGCCGGTGGCGATGCGGGTGTCCACCACGCCGTAGATGCCGGGCGCGCCGTCGGGCCGGATGACCCGGTCCTCGCGCAGGGTGATCCAGGGGTTGGTGTAGACGACGCGGCTGTCGAGCGTTTTCCAGGGGTTGTTTTCGGACATTGCAGGGGCTCCTTGGGCGGAATGATAGCGCGCGGCGGCGGGGAAGGGGAAATGGGACCCATGCGTCGCATGGGACCGATGCGGCGAATGAGAAGGAGATGAGAACTTTCTGGCTAGTTGGCTTTGTAGTGGAGGACCGCGGCGGCGGGTTTGGTGGCAAGGGGGATGTCGAGGCCTGCGGTCAGCGCCTTGCCGGCGATTGCCCGCGGGGGGGAGTTGTCCCAGTCGGTGAGGGAGTAGGTCTTGTGGGGGTTGAGGCCGCGGGGCGCGACGCGGAGATGGTCCTCGGCGCAGTCTTCGCGGCGGTAGGCGAGCAGGAGCCCTTCGTTGCGCGTCTCATCGTGGTATTGCCAGGCGATCCAGCGGTCTTTGTCGAGGCTGTAGGGCGTGAGCGGATAGTAATAGGCGGTGAAGAGGTGCCGGACCGATTTGACCTGTTCGATCAGGGCCGCGCCTTTCTGCCACATGTCAGACTCGGCATAGTAGGCAAAGGGCAGGCTGATATGGGGACCCATGCCGCTGCGCAGTGCGTAGGCGTCGGGAATGACCGCGCCCACGCCGACGTAGGGCATCCAGAGGGACAGGGCGTGGTTCATGCCCTGGTCGGCGACGGAGTCCCAGCAGTGATCGCTGCGGAAAAGCGTCAGCGCGCGGCGCATAATTTCAAAGTCT
The DNA here is from genome assembly GCA_937923585.1 of uncultured bacterium. GTDB lineage: Bacteria > Hydrogenedentota > Hydrogenedentia > Hydrogenedentales > CAITNO01 > CAITNO01. Next base: position 480 of record CALDSM010000632.1, on the reverse strand, counting down.
ATGCGGCGTCCGCCGCTGGCGCAGTTGTCTATGAGCAGATTGGGGTGGTCGCGCATGAGCGTGTCGTAGAAGTCGTAGAGCCCCATGACGTGGCGAATCTCGTTCATGCCCTGCCGGTCTTCGGCCTCGCCGTTGCGCCAGTACCAGAGCGGGGAGAGATTGGCGTCCTGGCGGTAGATGTCTATGCCCGCCTCGCCGATGATGCGCGAATATTCGGCCTTCACCCAGGCCAGCGCCTCGGGGTTGCCCAGGTTGAGCATGTGGAACTTGTCGTTCTCCTGGTAGCGCCAGGGCTTGGGCGTGTTGGCGGGCCGGAGCAGCCATTCCGGGTGGTTGTTATAGAGCCAAGTGTCGGGCATGACACGCTCGGGCTCAAACCAGACGAGAAAGCGCAGGCCGTTGGCGTGGGCCGCATCGCCCACGGGCTTGAGGCCGTTGGGGTAGCGGGTCGGGTTGGCGGTCCAGGTGCCGACGGCGCGG
>CALDSM010000631.1 GCA_937923585.1 uncultured bacterium | reverse complement strand
CAGGGTTTTGGTGGCCGCGCACATCGTGAAACTCGGCGCCTCTTGGTCCGTGACCGTCGCCAGAAAGGTGCATTGGCTCTTAAGGCCGACTTCGTCCTCGGCGGTGAGTGTGATTGTGTGGGGGTTGCCCGATGCGTCCAACTGTGTGCCGGGTGCCGGTTCCTGCGTCACGGTGATGTAATCGGGACGGGACGCGTCATCGGCCAGGAACGCCTCGCCGGTCCAGTCCGGCACTGTGGCGGTGCAGGTGCCGGGAAGCGCGGCGACGCTCTTGTCGGCCGGACAGGTTATGGTCGGCGGTTCGGCGTCAAAATAGGCGTTGGCAGTCTTGTGGGCGTCCATGGTGACCGAAAATGCGTTTACGTAGCGGAACCCTTCCGGAATGTCGCCTTCCCAGTGGCTGAACACCGCGCCTGTGCTGGTCGCCGGATTGGCCGTGACCGTCAGCGTGGTGCCCTCCCAGTACTCCGGCCCTTCGGCACTGACCGCCACGCTGCCTCCGCTGGGGGGATAGGCCCCGGTGGTGAGCACCTTGGCGTTCCGGGGCACCTCGTCCGAGTCGCCCGTTTCATTGGGATAGACGAAGTTCAGTGTGAGGAAGAAGACGCCGCAGGAAATGCCCTCGATTTCGCCGTCACCGTCGTTGTCCGCGAAATTGTCCCGGTTGAGAATGTCCGTCAGTTGCGCTTCGTTTAGCTCCGGAATGGACGTGCCGTAGTAGGCGTTGATGGCGCTAATGTAGCGGTTGGCGCACAGGGCATTGCCGATGTCGGTCATATGCACGCCGTCGGTGCTCATGATGGTGGCGCGGGGCTTGCCCAGGGCGGAGGTGAAGATCTGGTTGTCAATACGCCACCCGTTCACATGAAGGTCGTTCGTCATGGTCCGGGGATCCTGGATCGGCGTTTCGACGACGCAGAAGGGATGGGCCGGATTCGCGCCCGCGTTGCGGATGGTGGTGTTGTACCCGGTGATGGCGTCGTTGATGGTTTGGAGTTCCGCCGGAGTGTAATAGTTGCGGTCGTCCGCGAAAGAGTCCGTTCCTTTGAGTCCCCCGCGCACGCACGCCGCCACGGTGTAATTTGTGTAACAGTCGTCGGGAAGCGAATTGGGGCCGACGAACTCGGTCAGTTCCTGCTTGTTCATAATGCCGGGGATGTCCGGAAGCACGGGCAGCGTGCCGAAGCACATGCCTATGCCCGGCTTGTACAGTGTGCTCACCACGGTCTCGAAATCGCTCCGGAACATGTCCTGTGGCCGCAGGTTCGACGCGTCCAGCGGGCTGACCTCCTCCGCAAGGCCCAGGAGAGGAAGGCCTTCGAGCATGGTGCCCGTGGCCATTACGCGTTCCATGAAGTCGTTTGAGCCCAAGAATCCCACCACGAAGGTCGGGTCATCCTCCTTCAGCGCCTGAAGCATCGTGTAACCCGGGCGATCCGCGCAAATCAGGTCAAGGTGATTCCAGCTCCAGCCAAACTGAATGGCCGGTATTTCAGGTGTGACCTTCATGAACACATCGTCGGTGCTCACGCCGTTGTAGGCGTAATTCTGGCAATGCTGATAGTCGGGGTAGTCCTGCCGGCGCTGCTGGCCTATCGCATTCATCTCCTCCAGCAGCGGCAGCCTCATCGTGGTGCCCGCCTGAGCCGCCAGCAGCGGTGCCCAGCCCTTCACCTGGTTCCGGTGATCGGAAACCATCCCCCCCTGTGTATTAATGGTCAGGCTGTCTCCGATGGCCTCCAAACGCGCAAAACTGACTGCCTGACCGGTTGCCCATGGCACCATTACCAATGCCGCAGCGACCAACGCGATTGCCCTGAAATGACGACCCATGACCTGTTGCCTCCAGTGATGTTTTAAGCGCCCGCTTTGTTCGACCAATCCCTGTCCCGATAATCACCCGCGTTTCCTGCCTGAACGCCGTTTCTGCCCCGGTGTCCGTGCTGTAATTTCGGCAGAACATCGGGAATTTTGGAAATGCGCCCGAAACAAGATACTCACCCGACTCCAAACCCATTTCTGTCGCGGGTTTCGACACCCGCAGGAAAACCAACCATGCCCGTAGTGGTTTACGCCCGAAGCAATGCTGCTAAGAGCCCGTAAAACGATTATGTCAAGAAAGGGAATGTTTGTCAATGTCGGCCGAAGATAATGTGCGCAATATGCAACAGCGAAGCGAAACCGATGGCGGAATGCGCGCATTTGCAAAACAGTCCCGGTACAGTTACGATGTAAGCAGAGATGCTGTATAGGGTTATTTGTATAGCCGGGCTGGTCATGGCCGGGATGAACGCCGTCGCCGATGTCCTTGTGTTGGACAGCGGAGAGTCCTTGTCCGGTTCCGTGATTCGGGTGAAAGAGGGAACGCTGACCTACAAGACCAGCCTTTCCGGTCAGATGATGGTGCCCATGGACACGGTGAAGTCGCTGGACACGGACAGAAATTTCGTTGTCACCCTCGGCGACGGAAGCACGCGGTATGGCCGCTTTTCGCAAAAGGAGACGGCGAACGTCATCCTTCCCCTGAACGGTGCAGCACCCGAACCGGTGGACCTGCGTGGGCTCAAGGAGGCCATCCTAATCCCCAGTTCCCCTTCGTCTCCCAGCCTCCTGGGCGGGCCGTTGACAGAAGGCACAGCGGCCTCCGCAGACCTCGGGGTGCGCTTCCGTGCGGGGGGCAGGGAAGGGTTTGCGCCCGTACTGCGCGGAGAACTGGGCGGCAGGGATGAGAAGAAGGCCTGGTCGGCGGGCATTGCCGGGTCAACGGAAGACAACAACGGCGGTCTCGACTATTTGAGCATGCAGGCGCGCCTGAGGGGACTCGGCGGTGGGGTGAAACCCTATATATGGGCGGGCCTGGACCGTGACACCAACCAGGCGCTTGAACTCCGCGGCCATTTGGCCCTGGGTCTGTACAAAGCGTTCATGCCGGCGGCCAACAACGCGCTGGATGCCTATCTTGGCTTTGATGTGGCGCGGGAGGAGGCAAGCCCGAAAGGCATCGGTATCTCCGGCGACGCGGAAAGGCGTTCCGATGTCGCGCTTCACCTGGGTTTGCGTTACTATAGCCTCCTGTCGCGCCATTTGACGCTGATTGGCGCGCTCGACTTGTTTCCGACCCTGAACGACCTGGGCGGATTGCGCGCCGCAACGGAGACCTCCCTCCTGTTTCCCCTGAGCGAACGGTTGCGGCTGCGGCTGGACTTCCGTGTGGGCTACGACGGCGATCCGCTGGTGCGGGGTGTCCCGAAATGGTCCGCTTCCGTGGGGGCCGGTGTTGGTGTGGACTTCTGAGGCTTTATGAGGCCTAACCGTTTCAGAAAGGATACGTCATGCGCTCTGCCATTTGTCTTGGACTGATGACTGCCGCGGTGCTGCTTGTCCCGGCCGGGGCCGCGCAGGCTGGGCACTGGTCGCCCGTGGTCGTGCAGGGATTGGAGAATCTCCTGCATGCGAAAGAGGGATACACCGCGCCCACCATCAGCGCATGGCCCGTTGCGGGCGGCATAACGTACGGGGACACGCTCGCGGATTCGGCATTGACAGGCGGCACCGCCTCCGTGCCCGGAAGGTTCACCTTTGCCGCGCCGGCCACCACGCCGAATGCGGGAAACTATGTCGCCGATGTCCTGTTCACACCCACCGACACCGCGAACTACAGCACGGTGACGGGCACCGTGAGCGTCACGGTGGATCCCGCCACGCCCACGGTCACCTCATGGCCCGCGGCAAGCGCAATCACATTTGGTCAGTCCTTGGCAGCTTCCTCTTTCACCGGGGGGGCGACCTCGGTGCCCGGAACCTTTGCCTTTACCGCGCCGGAGACAGTTCCCGGGGCGGAGGGGAGCTACACGGCCAGCGTGACCTTCACGCCGACGGACAGCGCCAACTATGAAACGGTTCAAGGGACCGTCAGCGTGACGGTCAATGCGGCTCCGGTGAATTATTCTTGGCGTGACTACATCGGAATACCCATATTGGCGCTGGTAGCGGTGGGTATCGTGAGTCTTGCGGAAGGGGGCGACCTCGGCGGCCCCTGCTTCATTGCGACCGCGGCATGGGGCACGCCGCTGGCGCCCGAAGTGGACCGGCTTCGGGCATTCCGCGACAGCTTCCTGCTGACCGGGGTACTCGGCACGGCCGCCGTGGATGTTTATTACCGGGTAAGCCCCCCAATTGCCGACGCGGTGGCGGCATCGCCCGCACTGGCCATGATGGTGCGCATCGTACTCATTCCGGTGCTGGTGCTGGTTTCCATGCCCTTGCTGGTGGTGGCCGGCCTTGCCCTGGTAGCGACGCTGGTGGTGTTGCGCCGAACGCTGCGGCGGCGTCTTGCGCAGAGGGAAAACGTGGATTGATTATTTGTCGCTGATGTAGACCAGGATGCCTTTTGGGACACGGTCAAAAAGCGCAATCACATCGTCGTTGAGCAGGCGCACGCAACCGTGCGAGGCAGGTTTTCCGATGTTTTCCTCGCCGTTGGTTCCGTGGATGTAGATGCCACGCGCCTGTGAATCCACCACCTTTCCTGCCCCGTCCTTACCGCGGTTCACGCCGGGTTCAAGACCGTCCAGTGTGAGAACCCGTGTGAGAACCAGATCCTCCTTGGTTTCCATTCCGGGTTTCCAGATTTGTTTGGCGGTCTGGCGCGAACGGAATACCTGACCCCAGGGCATGCCGTCGCCGATTTTGGCCTCCACTTTGTGCCAGCCGGTCGGCGTTTGGAGGCTGCCCTCGCGCGAGCCCACGCCCGCGGCGGCGGTGGAGCAGCGGGCCTGCCACACCAGAACCCCGTTCTCGACCAGATAGAGCATTTGTTCCGGGATGGACACAAAGATGCCGGCTTCAAACCCGACCCGCTTTACCCAGTCTATGCGGGCCATCTGGTCGCTCACCGATTGGGGCAGCGAGGGGGCTGTCACGGTTGCCGGTTGCTCCACTGGTTTGGGCGCGCTGCATCCGGCGGAAGGTGCCACGGCCGCGTGGACCGTTAACCACAGGTCCATGGAAGCCATGCCCGCCACTGTAAATGCCATCCGCCTGCTCCGCATGAGTCGCGCCCCGGATTATTGCCATTGCATCCGCACCAGTCCGCAGCACGGGCTTCACCGGGCGGAAGTGTACCGCTTGACGGCGACGCGGCTCAAGCAGAGCCCGTGGATTTGGTGTCTGATTGTCTGCACCGCCGCGCGAACGTGGGCAACGGGCACAATGAATGACTTGACCCCGTTGCGTCGCTTGATTACGCTGTCACGGACGGCCCTGAACGAAGACGGCGGCCTCAACAGTCCCATGCGTCGCACGGGTCCCACGGGTCACAGTTTCGTAAACGGCTGGCGGTGGCTGTCTTTGTCACCGGTGCTGCTGCGTCCGCCCCAATGATGGGAATTCGACAAATGTCCACAAACACAATGACCCGCCGTGGATTTCTTGCCGTGGCAGGGGGTGTCGCGGCGGGTGCTGCCCTGGCTGACGGCGGCAATCCGGGACCGCGCCCCAATATCCTTTTGATTACCACGGACCAGCAGCATTGGATGGCGCGGGGGGCGGCGGACCCGTTCTTCGTGACCCCGGCGCTGGACAGTCTGGCGCAGAGCGGCGTGGTCTTCGACCATGCCTTCTGCACTACGCCGCAATGTTCAGCCAGCCGCGCATCGCTGTACACCGGACTCTATCCCCACAAGACCTCAGTCATCACCAATATCGGCTGCGCCATAACCCCGGAGAGGGATCAGCCCCCCCTTCCGGCAACCTTTGAGACCGTTGGTTCGCGGTTGCGGAGGGCGGGCTACAGGACGGCCTATTTCGGCAAGTGGCACCTCGGCAACGCGGAGCATTACACCGGGCATTATGACCGCGCCGATCTGGACGGAGACGCTCAGGGCGGGGCTACCGACAAGGCACTTTCGGTCCTGCGCGACTGGGCGGGTTCGCCGGACAGACCCTTCTGTATCTGTGTGAATTACATCAACCCCCACGACACGTACGACTACGCCACAGTGGTGAAGAAGGGTGATGTATTGCCCAAAGGTGCCGTTCCCCATCCGTTCTCTTGGAACGAGACCTTCAAGAACAAGCCCGCGCCGCAGCGGGAGTTCGCGGAAAAGGATCAGGCCGGATTCCTCTGGGGCAAGCCTGACGCAGCATGGGAAGCCTATCGCGAGTTCTACCGCGAGAAGGTCAGGCTGGCCGACACGGAGATCGGGCGGTTGCTGGAGCATTTGGACCGTTCCCGATTGCGGGACACCACGTCGGTGTTGTTCACGGCGGACCACGGCGACATGGACACGCACCACAGGCTGGTGTACAAGGGCCCGTTCATGTATGAGAACCAGGCGCGCGTTCCATTCATTGTCCGGACGCCGGGTTGTACGCCGGGCACGGTGGACCGGTTCGTCACAACCTGCGACGTGTTGCCGACGCTGTGCGCGCTCGCCGGGGCGGAGGCGGGAGAGACGGACGGTCTTTCTCTCGCGGCGGGACTGTGCGGTGGCGCCTATCCGCACCGCGAATGTGTGGTCGGCCAGTATCACTCGAAACAGCGGTGGGTGAACCCCATCCGCATGTATCGCACGCGGGAGTGGAAGTACAACCGGTATCGGGTACACGGCGAGGAATTGTATGACCTCGTAAACGACCCGGAGGAAATGGTGAATCTGGCCGAAGACGACCGTCACGCCCCACGCAAGAAAGAACTGTCCGATGCGTTGGACCTCTGGATGGCGCAGAATGGCGACACCGACTTTGTCAACCTCCGGCCAACAAACAGGGATGGAACCCGCCTGGGCTAGACGCGACCGTTCCCAAGTCTTTGTCCGTGTCCGTCCGTGAGCGTCCGTGTTTGTCTGTGTACAAGCCTGGCAAACTGCCCCTTTCACCGAACACCCGCTCTGGCAACGGTGCTGTTGACCCGAACGCGCCGCGTGGCTACACTGACACGCATGAACTCCAGGCCATTGACCCCCAATGCCAGCACCTTCCGCGAGGGCAAGGGCACCGCATTTCTCGTGATGGATGCGGTCTATTTGCTGGCGGTGTTCGGGTGGACGATATTCCTTCCGCCACTGGGCCGGGACTATGCGTGGTTGGCAAACTGGGCCCCCTTCGGGGATTACGTTCCCGTCTATCATGCGGTCAACATCGTGCTGCTGTACGCTGCAATGGTGCTGGTCTTCTTTTTGACCCGGCTTGCCACAGGCGGGCCCTGGTGGCTTGGCTCGGTGGCCGCGGTGGTCTTCATGGCGCATCCCCTGAAGGCGGAGGCGGTGCTGAATCTGTGCGGCATGCGGGATCTGATTCCCGCCGTGCTGTCTCTGGCGGCGCTCACTGCCTATGCCGCGGCGCGAATGAAGCCCGGACGCTTTGTGGCCTGCCTGACCGCGGTACTCTTTGCCGCAGCCACGTTGCTGGTGCCGGGCCAGGGCGGCCTGTTCTTTGCCATTGCGGCCTGGGAACTGTGCATGGTTCCGCGCGGTCAGCAGCGAGTCACGGTTCTCATGCCATTCCTCGGTCTTGCTGCGGTGGGATGGATACTCCACCCGCCGATAGTGATGGCTGCTCCGGCGGGCCTGACGGGAGCATTTTGGCCGATCATGTACCTGGCATATCCCATTGGCGTGCTGCCCGAAACCGCCGCGGTTCTGCATGCACAGCCCCATCTCGCCGTGCTGGCCCTTGCCGGAGCGGCCGTGCTGGCAGTTGTGCTGGCGCGTGCGGTTCGGCACCCGGCCTTCACTTTGGGGCTGATGGCCGCGGCCGGATTGGTCCTGTTTGGGGAAAATCGCCCGGTGGACCCCGTGCATCTCATTGGCGGCGGACGCATGCTGTCCGGCATCGCGCTGTTTTCCGTTGCCCTCACGGGCGTGTTTCACCGTCTCCTGCACCATCCCGCGTGGCCCAAGGCGACGGTCTGGGCCACCTCAGTGCTTTGCATTGTGCTGATGATCATGCAGGCACAGTCCAATCTCGCATGGAACCGTGCCGCGAAAGCGGTGGACGCCTTTCGTCGTGCCGCGTTTACCGCGGTCGCGCAGCATCCCGGCGAACCGCTGGGGGTCTTTCCTGATTATCGCTTTTGCGATGGAGCACCGGTGCAGTTTGCGGAGAGCGTTCGTCACGACACGCCCTTTGGCAAAGCCTTTCCCGTGGAAGTCATCGCCTCCTATGACCCGATCTCGCTGGACAGGAAGGCATTCCTGCTCTTTGCGTACGGGCCCCAGAGCGCCTCCTTTGCCGCGACAGCGCAGGGGCCGTTTTGCGTGGCCGGCCCCGACCAAAGGGAACTGGTTCCGCAAGTAGCCGTATGTTGGAACTGGCTCCAGTGCTTTGCGCCGCGTGACGTGGCGTTGCCGAAACGGGCCGTTCAGGTGCGTGTTGCGCCGAAGGACAGGCCGTTCCCGGAAACCCGGATTGCGTACCCATGATTCGGGGGGGGCGAAATGCCGTAGACGCGGCATCCTGCCGCGTTTCTCCTGCGCTGGCCCGGAGGGTGGGAATTAGAAGAAAGAGGCTGAAAGCCTCTTTTACGGTAGCCGCGTTTGTGATGGCAATCGCGGCCGTGTTCTGCGTCAGCACGAACGTGTTCGCCGGTGATCTACCTGCCAAACCGGATGGCCCAATTGCTCTAGAGACCGACGCCTTTCGCTATGAAATAGGCGCGGACGGCCGCAATGCGGGGTTTGTGGACAAGGCAGGCGGAAAAGACTGGTGTGACCGGGGAACCGCGCCCTTCTTTGCGCACGTGCGGAAGGCCGGAACAACCTTTGATTGTTCAGAGGTCGTGTTGAACGGTAACCGCATGGCGGTTGCGTTCGGCACCGCCGGAGTTCGGGTCGCGATTGCGGTGGAGCGGCAGCCCCTTGCGCTCGTACTGGAGGTGATTGATGTCGTTGGCGACGGGGTTGAGGAACTGACTTTCTGTGATCTGGCGCTCACGCTGAAGGCAAAGCGCGAGGATCCTTTTGCCGCCTGCGCGCTGGCACTGAACCTGCAAACCAATGTGCCGCAGATTCCAGGACTGAACCGCCGCATGCAGGCCCTGTGCTGTCCGCGTTTTGGTTTGTCGGGAGCGAAGGCGGCCATTGTGGCCGCGCCGCTGCCGGCGTTTCGGGACGCTTTGAAAGAAACGGTCGAAAGCGCACCGGAACTGCCCCATTCGGTGCTCGGCGGCCCATGGGCGCTGGACGCGGAGATAAACCGCGGTTCGTACCTGATAGACACGGAAGGCAAGGTCGGTGCGGCCACGGCGGACGATTGGATTGCGTTGGCGAAAAACCTGGGTGTCAGGCAGATTGACTTTCATACTGGCAAATCCATGCGCTTCGGGGACCTGGCGCCCAATGCGGCACTGTATCCAAAGGGGTTGGCAGACGTGAAGGCGGTGGTGGGGAGGATGCACGCGGCGGGCATTGCCGCAGGGCTGCACACCTATGCCTTCTACATCGCCAAGGACTCAACCTGGGTGACCCCGGTGCCAGACCCGCGTTTGGCCACCGATGCCGCATTCAAGCTGGCCGATACCCTTTCCGCCGATGCAGACCTGGTGCCGACGGACGAGCCGACCAGGGACATGTCCACCGTCACCGGCTTTCAGATACGCAACAGCGTGACGCTGCGAATTGAGGACGAACTGATCACCTACAGCGGCGTTGCCTCCGCGCCACCCTTTGGCTTCACAGGCTGCCAGCGCGGCGCGTGGGGGACGAAGGCCGCCGCCCACACCAAGGGCGCAACGGTTGCTCACCTGAAAGAGTGTTTCGGGCTCTTTGTTCCCGACGGCGATTCCACGCTGCTCGCGGAAGTGGCCGCGCGGACCGCGCAAGTGTACAACGAGTGCGGTTTCGACATGATCTACCTGGACGCACTGGACGGCTCGGACATTCTTGCGGGCGGCCGGCATGCCTGGCATTACGGATCCAAGTTTGTCTTTGAACTGGCGAAACGGCTTGAACGCCCCGCGCTGTTTGAGATGAGCACGCTCACCCACCACCTGTGGTATGTGCGTTCCCGCATGGGCGCCTGGGACGTTCCCCCGCGTGCGGCCAAGACCTTCATAGACGCACACACCATCGTCAATCGCGACTGCGAAGCCATGTTCCTGCCGTCGCATCTGGGATGGTGGGGTGTCTTCGGCTGGGACCCGATTCAGCAAGAACGCACCTTCCCCGACACCATGGACTACCTGTGCTGCAAGTGCATCGGGACGAACTGCGGGCTGTCGCTGCTGGTGGGCTTCACTCCTGAGTCCTACGCCAAATCGGCCAACACGCAGCGGCTGGGTGCGCTCATAAAACAATACGAAGAACTGCGGCGTTCAAGGACGGTGTCCGATACGGCAAAGGCGCGCCTTGCGGTGCCGGGAGATGAATTCACGCTGGTAAAGGCCGGTGACGGTTCGCCGCAGTTTGTGCCCATACACTATGCGCAGCATAAGATCGCCGCGCTGGGTGGAGAGGGGGAGACATGGACCGCCAACAATAAATTCGCACGGCAGCCCCTCAAATTGCGCATTGAGGTGCTGGCAACCGTGGCATCCTATGACGATCCAAATTCCGCTGTAATTGAGGACTTCAAAGACACAGCCCAATTCACCGAACGCTCATCTCAATCCGGCGTCACGGCCGACTTGGCATCGGCTACTGCCAGTACCGCAGCCGTCCCGCCTGCCACGTCAGAGTGCCTCTTGACCGCCTCCAGCACCCACCCCGATCCAGAAACTGCCTGGGCGCTGTTCTCCAAAAAATTCACACCACCGCTGAGTTTGGCGGGCCGCGGCTTGGGCCTGTGGATCGAGGGCGATGGGCAGGGCGCGGTGCTGAATTTCCAGGTCAAGAGTCCCGACTGTCTCGGCGGGGGACTCCAGGACCACTACGTCACCATGGACTTTACCGGGCGCCGCTATGTTGAACTCATCGAGCCGGAGTCGGAGCGCCTGGTGCAGTACGGCTGGCCCTATGCCAGCCGCCGAACAGAATGGGCGCACAAGGGTGTCAGCGTCGGCAACGTCTACAAGTCCATCGTCACCTGGGCCGACACCGGCCATGTGGAAACCCTTACGGTCGGCTGCATTAACCTGCCCGTGGGCAAGACGGTTAACTGCCGGATAAGTCCCATCAAGTCCCTTCCGATAAAGAAGGCAAAGGTGGTGAACCCGTCCGTCACAGCAGGCAATGCCTCGCTCATGTTCCCCGTCACACTTGAAAGCGGCGATTATCTGGAATTCAGGTCTGTCGAAGACTGCAAGGTGTACGACGTCGGAGGCGAAATGCGCGAAGTGGTAGTCCCGGAGGGCGTCATCCCGACAATGGAACAGGGCGAGAACACGCTCAGCCTTGGCATGGCCGAGAGTCAAAACCAGCCACGTCCCCGACTCCGCGTGACGGCAATCACCTCCGGCGAACCTTTCGCCGCGACCGTGGCGCCAAAGCGGTAACACTGCCGACCGTTGCCCAATGGTTTGCGCCTTCCCGTTACTTCCATTCCAGAAATGAAGGGCCCACGGATATCAACCCGTGGGCGCTGCTGGTTGTTCAGGATTTTCAGTTGTGTTCTCTATTATAGTTCGAACTCAACCGTAACGATCTTCTTCCTGCCACAGGACAGTCTCAGTGCGTTGCCTTCGGGCGCAAGCGCCTCGCCGCGTTCCTCGTTCATGTTCGTCAGCCACGCCGCCTTGATCGGCTTGAACAGCCGAATCACGCCCTCCACATCGGTCTCCAGCGGGTTGAACACGCGCAGCACATAGCTTCCCGGACGGTCCTCAGCCTGCTTGAAGGCCGTGACCTGGAGGTTGCCGCCCTCAACAGCGAGGAAACTCATCGCCTTGGGCAGGGTGCCCTCGTGTGCGCCCGCCTGCGCCGGTTCGAGCGGCAGGTTCATGTCCTCGGCCTCGGCGAAGCAGCCGTTGGTCCAGTCGCCGCTGTGCGGGTAAAGCGCGTAGTTCCATTCCCATTTGCCGATGCACTGCGCAAGGTCCATGTCCGGATAGGTCTCCCAGCGGCCAAAAACGGGGGAGTTGCGGTACGTAAACGCGCGCAGGAGCGTGATGGCCAGCGGCCGGTCGGCCCGGTCCATGGCCTCGTACTCGCGCAGCCCGGAGTTGTTGACAATGGCGAAGCCCGCCTTGCCGTCGGTCATGTCCACAAAGCGGTGCATGGGGTACTGCGGGTTGGGACGGCCAAAGTACGCATTGCCCGGCTTGACGGTGATGTCGCGGCCGATGACGTCGAAACTGATTTCCGTGTCGGTCCGGTCGCAGTCGAGGCGCGTGGGGAAGACGACCCGCAGCCGGTGGTGGCGGCAGGTGTTTTCAAAGCTGGTCTGCACGTCAAGCCGTTTCGCCCCTGCCCGCAGCGTGAAGCGGCTGGTAATCACCATCTCGCGGCGCTCTTTGGTGCGGGCCGTGTCGTTGATGTCGCCCTCACGGAAGTCTATGTATGGCGGGTCTTCCACGCTCACCGGGATGTTCATGTGGACATCCACGCGCATGCGCGCAAAGAGCGGTCCGGCCTCTTCGAGCATGATGTCGCAGGGGCAGCCGTGGGATGTGATGATCTCATTGCGCTCGGGCTCCATGTGAATCCAGGAATGGCCTGTTTCGCCGCTGTCCTCGAAGTAGTGCAGACCTGTGTAGGACTGCCCGGTTTCCTTGTGGAGCATGTCGAGCGTGCCGTCGTGGTTGAACGTGACGCGCAGGTGCTCGTTTTCGAGCACATTGACCTCCGGCGCGAGGGTGCCGGGCAGGAGCTTGAACGTCTCTTCGCGTTTGATGTGGTAGGTGCTGTAGCCGTAGGCCGGGACTTCGTCCAGCTCGACGTGGCAGCGGACCCGCTCGGTGCGCACCTCGATGGAGATGTCCTGCAGGTTGCGCACGAGCACGCCCATCGGGAACTTCTCCTGCTTCTGCATGCGCAGTGTCTTGGCTCCGTCGGGCGTCTGGATGCTGAATGCTTCGTAACCCATGCCCTGCGGCATGTCCACCAGGCAGGAGACCACACCCTTGCGCGGGACGGGGCACGGGTTGAACACGGTTAGCACCGTGTCCTTCGCGGTCAGGTCGGAATTGTCCACAGAAATCTGGACCTTCTCCAGCGCGCGCCGGGCAACGCCCTCTGCGATAAGGTCAATCTGGTTGAAGCGGAATATGGAGTCGCGCTCCATCTGGTCTATGCCGCCGCCGGTGATTGTGTCGTGCGGGTGGTTCTGCAGCAGGAAGCGCCAGCACCGGTCCAGGGCGGTCTTCAGGTACTCGCCGCCGAGCATGGATGACACCGCGTTCCAGGGCTCCGCCCTGCGCTGAAGCACGATTTCGGAATTGTGATTGGCCTGCTTGAGCCGCGGCCGCGCGCTGATGACGTCGCCGAACAGATGGGTCCACTTGCCCGTCGAGCCCGGGTCGCGGAATTCACCGCGCAGCACCACCGGGTCCTTGACCTCCTTGCGCATGGCCTCCATGTACGTGCCCAGGTCGGAGAACTTGATGTCGTGCTCCGGCAGCAGTTCCTGGCACAGGCGCATGATTCGGGTTTCTTCCGGGTCCGGATTGGACGTGTCGAAACCCTGCATCACAACGATCTGGCTGGTGCTGAAATGTTCCGACTCGTCCTGGACCAGTTTCACCAACTGCTCGCGGATGGGTGCGTCGTTCCACAGCTTCTTCTTGTCGTCAAGGACATAGTAGTGGTCGCGGGGGCGGCTGTCGGAGGCGAGCCGGAACGGGGCCGCGCCGCGTTCCCAGTTGTAGCGGGTGAACACGTCCGCCGGACCGTATCGCAGCATGCGGTAGACGTAAATGTAATAACTGAACCGGCTCATGCAGCCAAAACGCGAGCCCAGCAGCCGCGAACCGTCGGGGCCTTCAAGAATGTACTCGCATTTGGGGGTGTTGATGCCGCGGTAAAAGATAATCGTGTCAATGCCGAACCCGTTGTAGATCTGCGGCATCTGTGAGGTCTGGCCGTAGCCGAACGGCGTATAACCCACCTTGGTCGTCTTCCCCAGCGCATCCGCCGAACGGTGCCCGACCACCAAATTCCGCACCAGCGACTCGCCGTTGACGATGTATTCCTCCGGCAGCGAATCCCACGGACCAACCAGCAGCCGTCCCGACTTCACATGCTTCTCGATGGTGGTCCGCTTTTCCGGCCGCAGTTCGAGATAGTCCTCCACGCACAGCGTCTGCGAGTCCATCGTGAAGGAATGGAATTCCGGGTCGTTGTCCAATAGGTCCAGCAGTTCATCCATGAACTTCAGCAGCAGCAGCCGGGTCTCCTCAAAGGGATAACCCCATTCCCGGTCCCAGTGGGAATTGGACACAACATGGATAGTCTTGCGTTCCAGACTCATGAAAATACTCCCGATGCCGATTTGGCGTGATGTTTGCAGGGGGCGGAAATCAATGAAAGACGGGGCGCAATGTACACTGGGAGCACAGGGAAATACAAGACCCAAGCCTCCCTATTCTACTATGCAAACCGCTCAAATCTAGCCAAAAACATGTTTGTCTGGAATGAATCGCGGTGCCCCGTATCAGAACCGCCTCATGTCCGTGCCTGTCTGTGTCGGTCTGTGTGCGTCCGTGTTGAGCAAAGGTCTTTGTGGAAGCGTTATGATCGCGCCACCCGCATCAATTCCGAATCCAGCAGCAGGGGCGTGCCCCCTTCGACGCAGTTGTAGCGGTCAAAGTCGGTGTAGCCCGCTTCCCGCAGAAAATCCTCGTCGATGAGCGCCCTGGCGTTGGACTGTTCCGGACGGTTAAGAATCTCGAGGACCGCATCGGCGATGATGTCCGCCTTGCGCCAGTAGCGGGGTTCGCCGAGGCGGAAGTTCACTGTGGCGAAAGACTCTATGACGGTTTTGGGCCACAGGGCCGTTCCGCAAATCCCGTAAGACCGCATCTCCTCGGCGAGCCCAAGGGCGGTCAGGGTCATGCCGAACTTGCTGATGCAGTAGGCAATGTGCCCCGCCACCACGGACAAGTCCACCGGGGGGGACATCATGATGACATGCCCGCTTCGCTGCGTCTTCATTGCGGGCAGAAAGGCCTGCGTTACGGCGTAAGCGCCTCGGGCGTTGACCTCCATGACGAGGTCAAAGCGGTTCAGCGGTGTCTCATCCATGGGCCGCCACCACAACGCGCCGGCGTTGTTGATGACGGCATCCACACGGCCGAAGCGGTCTAGCGTGGCCTGCGCGGCTGCTTTCACGCTTTCCC
>CALDSM010000630.1 GCA_937923585.1 uncultured bacterium | reverse complement strand
CGGCCCGGCAGGGAAGGAACGAGCACCAACCCCGCCAACCCCACCACCTACGCCGCCACGTCGTCGGGCGGCATCGGGCTGATGGCGTTCGACGATGTGTCGCGGATTCACACCAGCAACTATGCCAGGGAGGGCGTGGTTGGCCTTGCCGACAACGAACTGGTGCTCGCGCCCGGCGCCACCCACCGGGCCGTGTGGCTGATCATTCCCACCGCGGCGCCGGACTACTGGGCGTTTATCAACACTGCCCGGCGCGCCTATGGCGCGAATTTCAAAATTGACGGCGCGTTCGCCTTCCTGCGCGCAGACCCGAACACGGACAAATGGACCGACGAACAGGTCACCGATTTCATCCGGTTCAAGGACGCGAAGTATGCCTCCGCCTCCATCAGTTACCCGATGTACAAGGGCCGTTACACCCACGGCACGTCGTTCCAGCAGATTCCGCTCGACGCCTACAAGAACTCTTTCGCGCGGTGGAAGAAGCTGGTGCCCGACCTCAAGACCATGGTCTACTTCCACTGTTTCATTGACGTGACCGACGAGGGGCCCGAAACCTTTGCCGATGCACGGCTGATCGGGTCCGACGGCACCCACGCCAATTACGGCGTACCCCACGATCGGATCTACATTCCCACGGAACTCAACAGCTACGGAAAGGCTGTTGGGAAGAACGTGGACCTGATTCTGGACGACATCAAGGCCGACGGCGTCTACTGGGACGAGCACGAGTACAGCCGCTTCCCGTACCACTACGGTGATTTGTGGGACGGCTGCTCGGGGGATATTGACCCGGCGAAAATGACCGTGACCCGGCTCAAGGCGTCGGTGACGCTGCTGTCCGAGCCGTGGCGGGTCACCCTGGCGCGCAAGATCCTGGCGCGCGGTCCGCTCATCGGCAACGGCCCGCCCTTCACCCGCGCCATGGCCGTGCTGCAATTCCCCTGCTTCGTGGAGACGGGCAGCATCACCAACTGCGTGCAGGCGCACCTGTGGTCGCCCATCGCCCTGGGGGACCACCTGAGCGAGCGGAGCGAGACAGACGCATACCGTGTCATGCTCGGCGCGCTCGATTTCGGCTGCGTGTACCACTGGTACAACGACCTGACCGTGATTCCCACGCACCACCACCTGACCCGCTACATGTATCCCATCACGCCCGTCGAACTGCACGGCGGATACATCATTGGCGAGGAGCGGATTGTCACAAAACAGAGCGGGCTCTACGGCTGGGATGACGCCTCGGAGCATGAGGTGCATGTGTTCGACGACACCGGCCGCGAGGTGGAGAACTTCAACGCGCCGCTGATCCGCGAGGACGGAAACACCTGGACCGAACTGCGCATCGCCGAGGACTGGTCCGCGGCGATTGTCCGGAAATGATGCCAATGGCGGTCGGATGACCGTTTATCCTGAGTCCCCTTCCAAGATGGGAGGGACAAAAGTCGCAGACAAAAGGTCCCCCCTGCGAGGGGGGAAGGCCCGAAGGGCCGGGGGGTGTAGGTTATGGGCACATGCGGAGGCATACACCCCCCGCTGCTTCGCAGCACCCCCCTCCAGGGGGGATCTAAGATTTCGGTCCTCCTGTTCTTGAAGGGGGATTTAGGGGGATGTTGACCTCCATGCATGCATCCAGACCGAACATCCCCCGGCCCTGCGGGCCACCCCCTTCCAAGGGGGACTCCGGATGCAGTTGCGGTGGAGACGCCGATGTCTTAATATGAGTCTTCGGCTGGACCGCGTCACCCGCAGGTCCAACCCTCAGCCACGAGAGAACCGTCATTGCGAGCGAAGCGAAGCAATCTCTTGCCGCCAGCGCCCGACATTAAGGGCTGTGGTTTCAAGAGATTGCTACGTCCGACTGCGTCCTCCTCGCAATGACGGGGCCGACTGGGCATTAACCACGGGCACAGCCGCCCCTGCGAGGAGACCTGTCATGGAAGCGAATGGGAACCCCACGAATGCAACACGCCGCGACTTCTTGAAGACCGCCGGAGCGCTGGGCGCCGGACTGGTTGCATCGGGCGCGGTGACACCGTCACCGGCGGCCGCCGCCGGCAAGGTGGAGAAACTGGCCATGAACGGCGGGCCCAAAGCGATCACGGCCCCCGCGGCCGACGCCACGAAATGGCCCCTCTACGGCGACGAGGAGATCAAGCTCGTCTCGGACCTGATTCGCAGCCCCGGCTACGGCCCCATCGCCGAGTTTGAGGACGCGTGGAAGGCCCACTTCGGCTGCAAGTACGCCAAGGCCCACTGCAACGGCACCAACGCGCTGACCTCCATGCTGTTTGCGTGCGAGTACCCCGAGGGCAGTGAAATCATCGTGTGCGACTACAGCACCTGGTTCCCGCTGGTGCCCATGCGCCTGTTCGGGCTCGTGCCCGTGCTGGTGGACGCCAATCCCCGCACGATGAACATTGATTTGGAGGCGTTCAAGAAGGCCATCACGCCCAAGACGCGCGCCGTGCTCGCCGTACACTGGTACGGCATGCCCTGCGACATGGAGGAGATCTGCGCCATCGCCAAAGAGCGCGGCATTGACGTGCTCGAGGATGCCAGCCACGCCCACGGCGCGAAGGTTGGTGACACGTGGATTGGCAGTTTTGGCCGCATGGCCGGGTTCAGCCTCCAGTGCACCAAGCCGCTGCCCGCTATCGAGGGCGGCATCGCCCAGTACAAGGAACAGGGCGATTTCGAGCGGGCCACGGTTTACGGCAACTACGACCTGCCCAACAGCTTCCCCGAAGACAGCCCCTATCGCAAGTACCAGGGCACGGCCTTCGGTTCCAAGCTGCGCATGCACCCCGTGTCCGCCATCCTCGCGCGCATCCAGCTTCGCGATCTCGACAAGAAGAACGCCGAGGGCGTCGCGCAGATCAAAAAGCTGAACGAGCGCATTACCCAGCTTCCGGGGCTCACCGCGCAGTATGAGGGACCCGGCATCCACCGCGTCTTCTATTCACGTAACTTCCTGTACGTGGACGAGAAGAAGTCCGGCATGAGCCGCGACAAGGTCGTGGAGGCGCTGAAAGCCGAGGGCATGGACGTGGCCGCATACTCCCTCAAGCTCCAGCACGAATACGTCATCTACAAGGAGGAGAAGTGGTGGCGGCACATGCCCGTGCTGCCCGCGGCCACGCCCGCCTGCGACGAACTCAACGCCAAGACCATCTCGCTGCCCTACTTCACCTCGGCCCAGCCCGAACTGGTCGAACAGTACGCCGCCGCCTTTGAAAAAGTCTGGGCGCACAAGGACGCCGTCGGCAAAGCCTGATTTGTACAACTTGTAGGGTGCCGTGGAGTGCCGCGTAGCAGCACGGAACGCACCTCTTAACTGGGAGCGCTGGCATCCCTGCCGGCTTCTTCCAGGTGCAAGGTGTGCCTCGCTTCCGCTGTCCGGCGTCTGGTTTCCTTCATGTTTCGCGCCCCAAGCATAGTTAGAAACCCTTTCAAAACAAGGGGTTGGGGCGTTTTTATGCAAATCGAAACTCAGAGTTGCGATCTGCATAAACCTTGGTGACCGGTCGGAGTCTGACTTTCAAGACTTTAGTAAGGAGGGTCCATGAAGAATTCAACCGCTGTCGGCTTGAGGTGTTTTCTTGTTGTTCTGTTGACTCTTTCTGTCAGTACCGTCGCCCAAGCCGTCATCCCCACCTTTCAAGACCTCATGGACCCGGCGGCGTTTCCCGAACCACAGCGGGGACTGACGGTGGAGTCGGTCGTGGAGAGGAATGGGGTCGTCACAATCACGACCACCGGCGCGGTGATGGCGGTGGATGCTGCGACGGGCACGGTGTCTTTCCGCCAGCGGATTGGCGGGGAACGGCCTGTTGCGACGCTGGAACTGGGAAGACCGCTGGCGGGCGTGAAGATCACGCACAACGGCACGGGGTTTGCGCGGGTCACCATCGAGGAGCCGAAGGCGACCATCCGTGTCAACGGTGATTCGCTGTTCATGCTTCAGGTGCATGCGCCGCTGTCGCCCACCGTGCGCGCGGAGATCGCCCCCGCTTGGAACGCGTCATGGGAGACGAATCACCTCATTGTGGACGAATTGGGCGGGTTCGGGCTGTACTGCTCCGAACTGAAACTCGCCGACCAGTATGATCCCTATGCGAATCCTGTGGCGACCTATCCACTGCCGGAGAACGCGGTGCTGGCCGTGGGCGTTTGTCCCCCGAAGCCTTATGACTGGGACCGGTCACTGCGGGAGCAGGTGATCTGGCATTGGTCGAACAAGACCTCCTATCCGCCCGATGAGGACCTGCGCGCGTGGAAACCCTACGGCAATGTGGTACTGCTCCAGTCGGAAGTGATGCTTTGGAAAGACTGGAACCTCGATTTTGTGCCGCGGCTCGGGATGGACGAGTGGACGCGCGTGCGCGACACCATCCACGGCATGGGCATGCCCTACATTGTGTACACGAGCCCGTTCTATTTCCTCAAGGGCACGTCGCAGGAGAAGAATGCCGTCAACGACAAGCCGGGTGTGTGCCCCGGCGCCATCGTCAACGGCGAGAACATGGACCTGTTTCTGGACGCAATCACGCGGGTCATGAAGGACCTCAAGCCCGACGGGCTCTATTTCGACGGGCAGTATGCGGAGAGCCCTGCGGCTCTCTACGCGCTGGCGCGGCATGCCCGGCGCATCATCGGCGACAACGGCATCCTGGAATGGCACAGCACGCTGGAATTGGGGAAGTGGGGATCGTCGCTGATGTACATGCCGCAGGCCGACGCCTACACGGACATTCAACTGCGCGGCGAGGGGTCGGATCGGCTTTACGGCGACTTCGACTACCTGCGCTACTTCGTGTCCGGCTACAACATCAACAACTGCATCGGGGTGCTCTGCAACAACAGCGGCAAGCCCATGACCGTGCCGCAGTTGGAGTCGGTGATGAAGGCCAACGCGCGGCTGCACACGCTGCTGGGCATGACCGACTTCATCAACAAAGAATACCGCCCCCGGCTCACGTCCGAATACCGCGCCGAAGTGGACCGGCTCGTGATCGAACGCCAGCAGCGGGTTCGCGCCAAGGCCGATGCCACGGCGGCGTTCCTGAAAGGGCCGCAAGCGCCGCCCGTTGCTGCGGCCGCATTCGAGTTTGACAAGATGCCCGAATCGGAGAGACTTGTTTCCACGTTGAATCCCGATGCGCTGTCGCTGGCCGACGGCTGTCTGCACGTCAAGGCCCATGCCAGCACCTTCGCGTATTTGAAACTGCCCGTGAAAAAGGCGGCGGGCGGGTTCGAAATCAAACTGCGCCACGGCAGCGACGGGGGCATGTCGTGGGGTCCGGCGGCGATGGTGCGGTGGGGCAATGGAGAGGCGCTGCGCATCGGCACGCGCAGCGATGGCGTGCTGCAGGTGGACATGCCGCCCGTGCAGACCCTCGGCCCGAAGTTCGATCCCAATGCCTGGGTGTGGCTGCGGGCGCGGTGGCAAGGCAAGACGGGCGTGGTCGAATACAGCACCGACGGCGAACACTACACGCGCTTCCATTCCTTTCCTCTTGAAGCGGGCGTCGGCGCGGTCACCGAGGTGCTGGTCGGCAAGGCGCCCTGCCACGGCAAGCCCGAGGACCACACCGACCCTGGAGCCGTCGGCGACTGCGACATTGACTATGTGCGTCTGTACGCAGAGTGACCGGCGGGAAGGGTCTTCAACCACGGAATACACGGACTTGCACGGAAAAGGACAGGAGTTTCGGCATCCCGTGAATTCGGTTCCTCACGCTTCTTTGCGCTCTTTGTGATCTTTGCGGTAATACCCTTTGATTTGTCAACCGCAAAGGTCACAAAGAAGAGAACCGTCCCGTTCGTTCATTCTCCCGGCTTGCATTGCGCCCCCCGCTGCCCTTGCCCTCTTCCGTGAAATTCCGTGTATTCCGTGGTTCCGCCCCTGTATTATCATGGTCTCTTGCGGTTGGACGAAGCTCAAAGAACAGGAGATCTTGATGAAGCCGAACCCCTTTAAGGTTTCATGCGTACTGGTGTTCGTGCTGTCCGTGCCGCTGCTGTGCGTTGCGCAGGATGAGGCCGCGATTCTCCGGCGGTCGCTGGTGGATATGGGCAACACGACCCGGCTGCAGCATGCGCTGGCGAAGGCGCGGCGCGGCGAACCGGTGGTCGTCGGGGTCATCGGCGGTTCGATCACCGCCGGGGCCAGGGCCAGCACGCCCGAACTGTCGTGGGGGAACCTCGCGGCAAAGTGGTGGACCGCCGCCTTTCCG
>CALDSM010000629.1 GCA_937923585.1 uncultured bacterium | reverse complement strand
GACCACCGAGATCTACACTCTTTCCCTACACGACGCTCTTCCGATCTGCTATGAAACGGCGGGACGCCCCGCCAAGACGCGGCTGCACCTGCCCCATCTCGACAGGAACTACGACCTCGAATTCGCCCCGCACGAGATCAAGACCGTGCGCATCAGCGGTGAAAACTGGACACTGCGTGAAGTGAACCTGCTTGAAGAATAGCGCCCGCCGCAAGGAATCCCGGCCATGAACCTTGAACGCATCGAAGAGCTTTGCCTGCGCTACCTGGGCCAGGCGGTCAACCCGCTGGTGCCCGTGGCCAAACTGCACGCCTACCTCGTGCGCGAGGACGCCGAGCAGGCCCCCTCCATGGCGCGGCTGCTCGACTTCCTGCGGCACCATGCGGAAATCATCGTGCTAGAGGGGCCGGGCGGGGAAGACCCCGTCGGCACGGACGTATTCGCCGCCGCCGGGTTTGCAATGGGACCCCGCGCCATGATGAAGACCCGCATCCCGTCACGCGCGCAGATGTATGCCATGATGTTCGCACAGATTGACGAAATGCGCGACAAGCTCAATGAGGCGCTGGAAGACGCCAAACGGTCGAAAGACACGGAACTCGTCAGGCAGGTGGAGGATGCGGTTCGCCGGTCGGAAAATCTGCGGGAGAAGATTCAGCGGATGGGGCAGGGTCAGGCCGATACGAACTGACGGCCGGGGGCTATTCCGCCCCGAACGGATCGCTCTCTCCGATGACGGCCACCGGCAGTCCCTCCAGCGCCGCGCCCAGCCGGCGCGCAATCTCCGGAAGCACCGGCACCTCCGTGCCATGGTGCCCCGCATCAACCACCAGCACATTGCGCAGTCGCGCGGCCAGCGCGTCGTGGTACTTCACGTCGCCCGTCACGTAGGCGTCCACGTCGAGCGGTAGGCGTGCAATCTGGTCGCCGCCGGAACCGCCCAGCACCGCGACGCGCCGCACGCGGCGGCCCGTTCCGGGCAGCACCGCGCGAACGGGGGCGTTGGGCAGGCACCCGCGCACATGCGCCGCGAAGGCGCGGCCGTCCATCGCCTCCGGCAATTCGCCCACGCGGCCCAGCCCAACCGCCGGGTCGGCGTTTTCCAGCGAGATCACGTCATAGGCGACCTCTTCATAGGGATGGGCCTGGAACATCGCCTTGAGCACCGCGCCCAGGCATGGCTTGGGCACGAGCGTCTCGAAACGGCGCTCCGGCTCCTCGTTGACCTTTCCCACCTCGCCGCAGAAGGGCTGCGCCCCTGCGCCCGGCAGGAAGGTGCCCACGCCCGGCGCGCTGAACGAGCAGTGCGTGTAGACACCGACACCCCCCGCACCCGCCGCGCACACCGCGTCGCGCACCTGCGCCAGATGCGATTCGGGCACAAACACCACCAGTTTCACCTGCCGCGCCTCATCGGCGGGGAAAAGCTGTCCGGTCTTCTCCAGGCCGAGCGCACGGGCCAGCGCGTCGTTCACCCCGCCCGGCGCAACATCCAGGTTCGTGTGCGCCGTGAGGCAGGCCATGCCGTCCGCCGCAATGTCCAGGCACATGCGCACCTGCGGATCGTCGGTGCGCAGCGCGCGGATCGGGTCCCAGATGAGCGGATGGTGCGCCACAATCATGTTCGCGCCTGCCGTCCGCGCGGCGGCCACCACGCCCGGCGTCACGCTCAGGCACACCGCCACGCCCGCCACGCCCAGGTCGGGCCGCCCCGCCTGAAGGCCCACCCGGTCCCACGGGGCCGCCCATGCGGGCGGTGCCCATTCGTCCATCACCCGCTTCACGTCTGACACGCGCCAGGTCATTGCGCCCCCTCCCCCTCCGCATACTCCATGGAAACGGCCGCGTAGCCCACCACATGGCCCGTGTCGCCGCTGGCGCGCGCGCTGGTCCGGTAGTCGAGCAGGTGCCAGTCGGTGGCGCAACGCGCGTTGGCATAGGCCATGGCAGCCACCACCGCCGCCCCCCCGCACATCGAGCAGGTGCCCGCCGCCAACCCCCGCGCAAGCTGCATCGGATCGCGCTCCACTATCCTGCCGGTGGACTCCCGGTCAATCGCGTTGGCCTCGGCCTCGGTCAGGTAATGGGAAAGGTCCGTCGAAGCAATGACCAGGTCGCCGGGCTCCAGGTACTGGGCAAGCCTCCTGCCGAATTGCAGGTGCCATTCGCCCGCCTCGTCCCCGAAAAGCACCGGCACAATCGGCACCTCGCCGATGGCCGCCTGCACAAAGGGCGCCTGCACTTCGAGCGTGTGCTCCACCTCATGCGCGTCCTCGGGGGCGCCGCCGAACTCCTCCGCCAGCATGGCCGCCACCCTGCCGTCCACCGGCAGCACGCCCAGCGGCGACTCGTAGCCGCCCTCCAGCCATATCGAAGCGCCCCGGAACGCGTACCGGTGCGAACGGCCCAGCAGCACGACCCGTTTGGGCCGTGCCCCGCGGATGCGCGCATAGGCGAATCCCGCCGTGGGTCCCGAGTAGATGTAGCCCGCATGCGGCACCACCACCGCCGCCACCTGCGCTGGCGAGGCCACCACGCCGGACGCGTCCATGTATCCGCGCACATCCTTTTCCAGGACCTCGGGCTGTTCAGGGTAAAACTGTCCCGCCACCACTGCGCGCCGCACTGTCATGCCGCCTCCTTTCCATCATTCCATGTGGGACAGCCGCCACGGCTGTCAGCATGCATCATACACTCAAGGGACGACCGGCGGGGGCGCCGGTCCCACATTTTTCTCTCGTTCCCAGGTTCTCTCGTTCCCAAGTTGTACTTGGGAACGCAAGTACCCGCGAAGTTTATCCGCCTTGGCGGGTTGCACTTCGCTCCTCCGGGCAGTCTACTCCGTCTTCGCCAGCGTCATGCTGGCCGGCATGATTCGCAACACCGACACAGGCCCGAAAATGCCGGACT
This sequence comes from uncultured bacterium, assembly GCA_937923585.1. Taxonomy (GTDB): domain Bacteria; phylum Hydrogenedentota; class Hydrogenedentia; order Hydrogenedentales; family CAITNO01; genus CAITNO01. The sequence goes on along the minus strand of CALDSM010000629.1, from coordinate 1,532 downwards.
TGGTCTGGTTCTCGTTCACGTGCGCGCTCGGATGCCCGTCGGCAAAGTGGGGACCGAGCGTGTTGAGCACGCGTATGGACACCTCGTTGTCGCCCTCCTTCACCGCGTCCGTGAGGTCAAAGCGGTAGGGATGCCAGATACGCGTGCCGCAAGACTTTCCGTTGACGGTCACCTCCGCGCTGCCGCGCACACGGCCCAAATCGAGTACGGTCCGCGCGCCGTCGTTGCCGGGCGACTGCACGTGCGCAGTATAGCGCACCCCGCCGGCATAATGCGGCAGGCCCAGTTCATCCCACGACCCCAGCGGAATGGTGCCGGGACCGGTCTCGAACGAGATCGGCTCCTCGATGGCCGCGCCCTTTTCAAAGCCCATGACCGCGTCTATGCGCAATGCGGCCATGCGGCCCGTGGTCGCCGGGTCGGGCAGCGCCGCCGTGAGCACGCCGTCCTTGCCTTCCATCGCCGTTTCGACGCCGTTCACAAACAACTGCGACACGCCGCGCGTGTGCAGCGTCATTCGCGTGGCGCCCGGGGGAATGAGAAAGCGGAACCGTGTGGGGTTGGGCAGTGTCGGACTGGGCGTCGAGTAGACCAGTTGATCGAACGGGGCGGTGCGCGCCGGTTCACCCGCCAGCCAACCGGCCAGGGGCAGTGGATGCGGCCGGGGGCGCAGCAGCAGCAGCGCCGGGTCGCCCATGTACCCGTGCGAGGGCGCGCTGAGAATGCGGGCCGGACCGTGTGCCGTCTCAAAGGACGCGTCGGAAACGAACGCGGCTTCGCCCCCGTCCTCCATCGTCACAAGGCCGTCCAGCAGCAGGCCCACGGCCTCGCCCGTGTCGCGCGCCTCGATCTCCAGCAGGTTTGAACCGGGTTTCAGGTGCCGGGCAATGTCGTACCGCTCGGAGCGGCTCATGAAGTAGGCGTCGAAATTGCCCTGGTCCGCCACCAGTTCGCCGTTGACTCGGATCTTGTGCAGGCCGCCCAGTGCCACGACCATCTCGGCGGACTTGACCGGTCCCGGAACGGCAATCGTCTTCTTGAATGTTGTCGTGCCCGGCGAGTCCGGCTGGCCGCTCCAAATCCATTCCGGGGTCGGCGGTGCCTGACCTTCGGGCAGCACCTGGTAATACAGGCGCAGCGGGCCGGGTGTCTCACGGCACAGGTAAAGGCTGAGGTAGTTGTTGCCGGGCAGGAGCGTCACCCTGCCGTGCGCCACGCGCGCGTTGACGCCGCCCTCAAGCGCGACCTCCCGGTTGTCGAGCCTTGCCCGTTTCTGGGCCGCGCAGCCGATGCGCAGCACGGCGGGCAGATTTCCGGTCAGCGATTCGGGAACCTTGATGCAGGCCTCCACGAGATACACGTTGCGCGCCTGCACCTCGCCAAGGTCTATGAATTCCTCCGGGATGCGGCCCTTGCCCCCCAGCGCGCTGGAGAACACTTTGTCCTCGTTGATGCCCAGACGCAGCGAGTACTCGGCCACTTTGAGGGATTTCACGTTCGCGGGGAATCCGGGGAACTCGGCAAGGCTTTTC
>CALDSM010000628.1 GCA_937923585.1 uncultured bacterium | reverse complement strand
GGCGAAGTGCAACTTCGCGGGCAAGTGCGTTCCCAAGTGCAACTTGGGAACGAGGGTGGGGCGGGCGATCCATCGGCCCTTACGCGCCGCGGGTTCATGCGGTCATTGGGCTGGAGCGCCGCAGGACTGGGACTGTTGTCCACAGGCATCCCAAGCGCATGCGCGTCAAACGATGCCGCCACCGCCGCGGACGGTCCGTTTGCCGTTGCGCACGGCCCCTGTCTGCAGGTGCCCGGCACGAATGAAATGACCGTCACCTGGCACACGAACCGGGTCGGTGTGTCGAAGGTGTTGTACGGGAAGAACGCGCCCGAGGCGTCCGCCGTGTCCAGTCACGACGGCCTCATCCCCAACGATTCCACATGCCACGCCGTGCGCCTGACCGGGCTCGAACCGGGCCAGACTTACCGCTACAAGGCCGTCACCCGCGAGTTCAAGGGCTACAAGACTCCCTACGAGGTCAAGTACGGCGACACAGTCGAAAGCGACACGTTCACCTTCACGACGCTGGACCCGAACAAAACCGCCTACTCCTTCCTGATGTGGAACGACATCCACGACGATTGTCGGCGGCTGGAAGCCATGTTCGAAGATGTGAAATGGGACGGCGTGGACTTCACCGTGTTCAACGGTGACATCATCAACGACTTCGTGCGTCACGAACAGCCTTTCCGCGGCTTCTACGATGCCAGCGTCAGCCGTTTCGCCAAGACGCTGCCCATGGTCTTCGTCCGCGGCAACCACGAAACCCGAGGGCACATGGCGCGCCATTTGTCCGACTATTTCCCCGGCCGCAATGGACGCCAGTACTGGTCCTTTGACCACGGTCCGGTCCATTTCGTCGTGCTCGACTCCGGCGAGGACAAGCCGGACGACAACAAGGAATACGCCGGGCTGGTGGATTTCACCCCCTACCGGCAGGAACAGGCCGAATGGCTCAAGGCCGACCTTGCCGGCGACGCGGCGAAACGCGCCAAGTTCCGCATTGTGTTCTCCCACCAACCCTCGGCCTACGACGGACTCGACCATTTCGGCGTGCAGGAACTCCGCCGCCTCTGGGACCCCATCATCAACGCCGCCAACGTGCAACTCTGGCTCAGCGGCCATCTTCACGATTTCAGGCAGCGCGCGCCGCGCGAAGGCGGCGACAATGTCTATCACGCCGTCATCAACCCCAACGACGGCACCACCCGCGTGGATGTGACACCGGAGGCATTGCAGGTGACGGCGACCAGAAAAGGCGGGCAACTTCTGACCACCTTGCGCATCCCGACAAAATGACGAATAGATTCCTTTGAATGCGTGCCTTAGCGAACCACTTCGTCTGGGGCAGGACAAACGTGCTATTTTGATCTGGTTTCTTGTTCGCATCGTCAGCAGAGACGGTCCGATGCGGTAAAGCAATTCGACTGAGAGGGGCGATATGGCCAATCAGGAACATCTTGCGGTCCTGAAGAAAGGAGTAGAGACCTGGAACTCTTGGCGGCTGGCGAACCTTGAGATAAACCCGGATTTGTCCGAGGCAAGCCTGTGCCAGGCTGACCTCTCCGGGGCCATTCTGTCTGGAGCCAACCTCTGGAAGATTGACCTCTCCGGGGCGAACCTCTCCGAGGTGGACCTCTCAGCCGAGGCTAACCTGACCTTCGCGAATCTCCGCGGGGCAAGCCTCCGCGGGGCAAACCTCACTTGGGCCAATCTCTACAGGGCTGATCTTTCCGCGACTGACCTCTCTGGAGCGTTCCTCTCTGGGGCAAGACTCTCCGGAACGAACCTCTCCGAGGCGAATCTCACCGGGGCAACACTTATCAGGTGCACATTCGTCGAGACGAATATCGATGCCGCAATTCTTAACGGGTGTCGCGTTTACGGCGTATCAGTATGGGACGTCAATGGGAAGCCGGCCGAACAAGAGGATCTCGTGATCACACCCGACGGGATATCGGAGATCACGGTGGACAATCTAAAGGTTGCTCAGTTCATCTACCTGTTGCTCAACAACCCCGAGATCAGAGACGTTATCGACACGGTTACGTCTAGAGCGGTCTTGATACTGGGTCGGTTCACGAAAGAGCGAAAAGCGGTGCTGAATGCTTTGCGGAACGAACTCCGCAAGCGAAACAAGCTGCCCATACTCTTTGATTTCGACCTTTGCGAAAATCGGACCACCGAGGAGACCGTCCGTACGTTGGCAGGCATGGCGCAGTTCATTATCGCCGACATCACCGATTCAAAGTGCGTCATCGGTGAACTGAACGCCATAGTACCGCATTTCCCCTCGATCCCTGTCCAGCCGGTCATCCATGTTGACGACGTCGAATATGGCATGTTCGACCACATCGGACGGTTTTCATGGGTTCTCAAGGCACATCAATACCGAGACACAGATACCCTTCTGGCGGGTCTTGACACAAACATAATTATGCCGGCAGAAAACAAATGGAGGGAGTTGACGGGACGTACGCCTGCGAAGGTATGATGTATGAATCCGTTTGAAAGGATGCTAAGGCGCGCTACAGAATCCGAATTTGCGCCTTACCCTCCGGCTGAAGCCCGGGGCAAAGAGTAGCCCGCTCAGGCGGGCGGACAATTTCGGCGAGTCCCACAAATGTCCTTCTCGCCTTTGCGCCTGCACGCTTCGCGCCTTGGCGGCTTTGCGTGAGCCTCTCCGTTACTCTTGACTGATCTGCGCCAGCATCTTAAGAAAGCGGAGCGACTCGCTAAGCACATCCGCGTTCGGCGCGAAATCCCACAGTACTGCGGGCTGCTGGTTCTCCAGCGAGAAGCGCGCCTCCTGGCCGAAGGCCCGTTTCATGCGCGTCTGCATGGAGAGATCGAGGGACTGGGCGAACTCATAGACAACCGTCAGCCGGTCGCGGCTGGCCACCAACGCTTTTGCCCCCGCCTCCAGTCCGTAGACGCGGGCCTCCATGACAGACAGCAGCCGCTTCACGGGATTGGGCGGCGCACCGAAACGGTCGCGCAGTTCAGCGCGCATCTCCTCGACGTCCTCCATCGAGCCGAGCGCGGCCAGGCGCCGGTACATGACCATCTTCTGCTGCGCCGTGGGGATGTATTCATCCGGAATGAAAGCGTCTACCGGCACGTCAAAGGGCGGGAGTTGGCGGCGGCGCACGGGCTTGCCCTGCGCCTCGGCCACGGCCTCGGCAATCAGCTCGCGGTAGGTCTCATAGCCGACGGCGGCGATGTGGCCCGTCTGGTCTGCGCCGAGCAGGTCGCCGGCGCCGCGGATTTCGAGGTCGCGCATGGCGATGTGGAAGCCCGAGCCGAGCGACGAGAAGTCTTCGAGCGCCTTGAGCCGCAACTGCGCGTCCTCGCTGAGCGAGCGGTCGTTGGGCACGAGCAGGTAGGCGAAGGCCCGGTGCTTGTAGCGGCCGACACGGCCGCGGATCTGGTAGAGCTGGCTTAGGCCGAACTGATCGGCGCGGTCAACGATGATCGTGTTGGCGTTGGGGATGTCAATGCCGGACCCGATGATCGTCGTGCAGACCAGCACGTCAATCTCGCGGTTCACAAACGCCGCCATCACGTTCTCGAGTTCGTGCTTCTCCATTTGGCCGTGGCCCACGCCGATGCGCGCGCGCGGTAGCATCTTCTGCAGGAACATGTTCACCTTGCCGATGGTCTGCACGCGGTTGTGCAGGAAGAACACCTGTCCCTGCCTTGCCAGTTCGCGCTCGATGGCCTCGCGCACGAGGTTCTGGTCCCAGGGCTCGATGCAGGTGTGGATGGGCAGGCGGTCGTTGGGCGCCGTGTTGATGACGCTCATGTCGCGCACGCCGATGAGCGACATGTGCAGCGTGCGCGGGATGGGCGTGGCCGACATGGTCAGCACGTCCACGTTCGTGCGCAGCCGCTTGAGCTTCTCCTTGTGCGCGACGCCGAAGCGCTGCTCCTCGTCAATGATCACGAGGCCCAAATCGCGGAACGCGACGTCCTTGGAGAGCAGCCGGTGCGTGCCGATGACGATGTCCACCGCGCCGTCGCGCAGCTTCCCGATCACTTCCTTCTGCTGCGACGCGGTGCGGAAGCGGTTGAGCACGTCCACCTTGATCGGATAGTCCGCCAGCCGCTCGCGGAAGGTGTTGTAGTGCTGTTGCGCGAGCACGGTCGTGGGCGCAAGCAGGACCACCTGTTTTCCGTCCATCACCGCCTTGAACGCGCCGCGCAACGCCACTTCGGTCTTGCCGTAGCCCACGTCGCCGCAGAGCAGCCGGTCCATGGGCCGGGCCGACTCCATGTCGCGCTTCACCTCGGTGATGGCGCGCGCCTGGTCGGGCGTCTCCTCGTACTCGAAGGCGTCCTCAAACTCGTTCTGCCAGGGTGTGTCGGGGGCGTAGGCGTGGCCCCGCGCCGTCTCGCGCGCCGCGTAAAGCCGGATGAGCTGCTCGGTCATCTCGCGCACGGACTTCTTGACGCGCTCGCGCGTGCGCGCCCAGCTTGCCCCGCCCAGCTTGTCCACCTTGGGCAGCGCGCCCTCGCCGCCCAGGTATTTCTGCAACTGGTCTATGTGCGTGACCGGCACGTAGATGGTGTCGCCGCCCGCGTACTGGATGGCCATGAAATCGCCGGCTTTGCCGGAGAAGCGGCGCAGCCCCAGATAACGGCCGATGCCGTGCGTCATGTGGACCACGTAATCGCCCGACTTGAGGTCGCTGAACTGCGTGATGGCGGTGCCCGCCTCGAAGCGGCGGCGTTTGCGCCGCACATAGTGGCGGCCAAACATCTCGCTTTCGCTGAGCACCACCAGCTTGTCCGCGGGCGACACGAATCCGGCCCGCAGCCGGCCCAGCCCCACATGGATGTCGAAGGCGTCGCGGCCCGGCTGGTAACCCTGTTCCTGCAGGAGTTCCAGCAGGCGTTTCCGCTCGCCCGCGTTCACGCAGTACAACTGCACCGTACACTGCTCCAGTTCCCACTGGCGCATCTGCCCCCAAAACTGGTCAATCTGCCCGCCGTAGTTCTCCACCGACTGCGTCTGCATGCGCAGCACGTCCGGGTCATCCCCGGCGGCGAAGGAGGACTGGAACAGGTCCAGCGCGGCGAAGGCGCCGATGCGGTGCCGCGCCTGCGGCCAGTCCATGTAATAGTCCCTGCCGTGCGCCTGCACCGTCACGGCGCCCGCCGCCTCCTCCACGGCCGGCGGCTCGTCCACCACAACCAGCGTGTTCGCGGGAAAGTACTTCGTCAGCGGCGTGAGGTTGTGCTTCGCGCGGGCCGTCTCCGAGAGCATGGCCTTCTCGGAACGCGGCAGGATCTGCACCTCGTCCGCCGTGTCTATGCTGCGCTGCGTTTCGGGCTCGAAGCGCCGGATGGAATCCACGGCGTCGCCGAAGAACTCGATGCGGTAGGGCAGTTCGCTGGAAATGGGAAACACGTCGAGGATGCCGCCGCGCAGGCTGAACTCGCCCCGCTGCTCCACCATGACCTCGCGCACATAGCCCATCTTCACCAGCTTCTCAAGCAGCCCGTGCAGGTCGCACTCAATGCCGACCCGCAGCGTTATCGTGTCCTCGCGCAGGCGCGCAGGCTCCACCACATACTGGAGCAGCGCGCGCACGGGACAGACCACGGCCATCCGCTTCTTGTCCTCAAAGGCCGCCATCATCCGTTTGAGCGTGTTCATGCGCTCGGCGACGATGTCGTCGGCGGGGGCCATCGTGTCGGTCGGCAGCACCTCCCATGCGGGAAAGAGCGCGCAGCGGTCCTCGCCCAGGAAGGTGGAGAGGTCGTCATAGACCGCCTCCGACTCCATGCGGCCCGGCGTCACCACCAGCAGCGGTGCGGCCAATGCGTCGGCCGTCTGCACCGCGATCAGGCTCTTGCCCGAGCCCCACGCCCCGGCCACGGAAGCATGGTGCTCCCGCGTGCGCAGCGCCGCCACCACCTTGTCTATCAGCGTTAATTTCGGAATGTTAATCGCCATGGGACCTTTCCAGAATACGCATACAAATACGGCAAAGCCGTCGGGCCGCCCCCTGGAGGGGAGTAACCCGCCGGAATGAAGACCGTTCGGAATTTGGACGGATTATACTTCTGTATGCGCCACGGTGGAAACCGGCTACCGCCACGCCACCGGGGCGGGCTTTCGGTCCGGCCACTGCTGAAACGCATACTTCGGGTAACCAATGGCCATTCCGGCATAGACGCGGTGACCTGCGGGCAGGTTCGCCAGCGCGGGAAAACGCACGCCGCGGGCGCAGGCCGCGACCACAAAACCGGTGTAGAAGCTGGCCAAGCCAAGGGTCTCGCACATCAGTGTCGCGTTCTGCACGGCCAACTGCGCGCTCTGGTCCGGCTTGGTGATGGCCGGGTCGGCGTGAAAGAACAGGGCACAGGACGCACCGCGCAGCACTTTGTCGTCCCCCTCCAGGGCCGCCCGGGCCACCGCCTCAAAACTTCCCACCATGCCCCAGATCGGAAGAGCACACGTCTGAACTCCAGTCACGATCAGATCTCGTA
>CALDSM010000627.1 GCA_937923585.1 uncultured bacterium | reverse complement strand
TACGAGATCTGATCGTGACTGGAGTTCAGACGTGTGCTCTTCCGATCTCTGGCACGCAATTCCGACACTCGCGGCCCTGGAAAGCGGCAAGGACGTCTACTGCGAGAAACCCCTGACCCACAACATCCACGAGGCGCTCGCCGTGATGAATGCGGTCAAGAAACACAAACGGGTCCTGCAGACCGGTTCCATGCAGCGTTCCATGGAGGAATTCCGGGTGGCCTGCGAACTCGTGCGCAACGGCGCCATTGGCAGAATAGATCGCGTGGAATGCAGTTTCGGCCCTCCGGGAATTCCCTGCGATCTGCCCGAGGAGGAGATGGAGCCCGGGCTGGACTGGAACTTGTGGATCGGTCCCGGCCCAATGCGCCCCTACAGTTCGGTGCTCAGTCCGCGGGGTGTCCATGACCATTATCCTGACTGGCGCAACTACAAGGAGTACGGCGGGGGCATGGTCTGTGACTGGGGCGCCCACCACGTGGACATCGCCCAATGGGGGCTTGGCATGGACGAGAGCGGTCCTGAGGGGGTGCATCCGCCCGACGACCCGAAGGCGAAGAACGGCGCCGTGCTCCACTATGCCAACGGCGTCCGAGTCATCCACACCAATGGCTTTGGCGCGGATTTCTTTGGCGAGGACGGCGAGGTCAAGGTGAACCGCGGCCAGTTCGAGTTCTGGCTCAAGGGCAAGAAGATTGCCGGATTTACCCGGCGCGAGGACGGCGGTTCGCTCAGTTCCGCCCTGAACTTCGTGCAGAAGGAGTTCCTCAAAGACGCCAAGGTCAGGCTCTACGAGAGCGGAGACCACATCAAGGACTTCCTCGAATGCGTGGAATCGCGCAAGAAGCCCATTACAAACGAGATAGTCGGCGGCCGCAGCGCCATTTGCTGCCACCTACTCAACCAGGCGTACTACAACCACGCGGTCATCAAGTGGAATCCCAAGAAGATGCGCTTCGCCAAAGGCGGCGGCGACCCCAAATGGCTGACCCGCGACTACCGCAGCCCCTGGAGTGTCTGAGTGCCCGGTGCGGGATGCAGGATGAAAACGGGCCCGCTTCGGCCGCCCGCGGCGCCTCTTCCTTTGTGCGTTTGTGGTTGGCCTTATTTTCGTGCCAACCGTATGGCATGAAGTTTGGAATCCATCGTGCCGCTGTTCCGGTGTTTGTCGGTTCCAGCGGCTGCAGGTCGCGGAGACTTTTTCCCCGGCCGGTGGCACCGGTCACACCGCAACTCTCACGGAAAGGACAGGACCATGAATGAAAGAAAGAACTGTTCCCGCCGCCGCTTCCTCGCCGCAACGGTCACCACCGGCGCGGCCCTGTCCGCGGTCCCGCTCGGCTGTTCGCATCTGAAGGACCACGCGGCGGGCGGCAAGAAGATTTCTTTCGTCACCGCAAACCTCGTTGCGCAGGTCACGGGCTACCGGTTCGAATTGGCCCACTGGGGCGACCAGCACAAGAAGACCGTCGCCGCGACGGATGAGGCCGCCTGGCGTTCCATCTGCCAAGAAATCGCTGCCCACGGATTCCAAGCGGTGGAACTTTGGGAAGCCCACGCCGCGCCGGAAGTGATGAATCGCGAACGTGGCGCCATCTGGAAGTCCATCATGGACGACCACGGCCTCCAGGCCGTCGGCTACGGCGGCCAACTCAGCCGCAAGACTCTTGAAATTTGCCAATGGCTTGGCATTCCGCAGATCAATGGGTGGATCGGCGAAAACACACCTGAACAGGCCACTGCGTTGTGCAAGGAGATGGGCGTGCGCTTCAACATCGAAAACCATCCGCAGAAGACTGCTGAGGAGTTGCTCAAGATCGTTGGCGGCGGCAATGACTGGCTGGGGGTTTGCATTGACACCGGATGGCTCGGCACCCAGGGCGTCTCCGGCCCTGACATCATCCGCACTTGCGGCCCGCTCGTCCGCCACACCCACATTAAGGATGTCAAGGCTGTCGGTGCCCACCAGACCTGTCTGCTGGGCGAAGGCGTTGCCCGGGTGGCGGATTGCATCGCAACACTCAAAGCGACCGGCTACACCGGCTGGTATTCCTGGGAAGATGAACCGGAAGACAGAAACCCCTTCGATTCGGCCGTCCGCAACCGCCAATGGATTGAGAAACAACTGGGTTAAGACCGGATGACACCGCCCTGCATTTAGGCACCCGTCCTGCCGTTGAGACCGGCATCCCCGCGCTTGCATTCGGAGATATCGCGCAGAAACAGGTACTGCCTGCCGCCGTCGGAGGGTGTCCGGATCACGGTCACGTCAAGCCCCACAATGGCTCCATCCTTGCGTCGAAGGCAGGTCTCGAAATGGTCCTCTCCCCCGGTCCCAGCCCTTTGGACCAGCGCGATAATGCCGTCCCGAGCCCCCGGCGTGTCCAAATCCTGAATGCCCATCCCCAGGAGTTCTTCACGCGCACACCCGCAAAGGCGGCAGCACGCGTCATCCACATCAAGAATCCGTCCCTGTGAATCGATGGCCAGTAACCCGTCCAAGGCCTTGGGCAAAACCATCCTGCCCACCTTTTCGGTGATCGTCCGGCTCTCTATGTCGCGGAACAGGCGTGCCTGCTGGTTCAGCAGGATCTGGCGCGTGTCCAGCAGGTCAATTACCGCATGGAAGAAGGCGTACATAAAGGCGATAAACGCCAGTCCGTTTAATGCGACCTCGAACTGGCGAAGCAGATGTTTTGCGTCGCCCGAGACCATGGCTCCGAAGAAGCCGATGGAACGCACAATACCGAAGGAAATCGAGATGACCATTGCCATAACGCCGGCAAGCACCACTTGGACGAGCCGTCGTTCCCTGCGCACCAGGACCAGAAGATTGACCATGCACCCGCCCACGAAGAAGGTACCGACGAATCCGGTGAGATACTCCAGCCACCGGACGTGCCGCTCCATCACGCCCATCACAAAGGAGGGAACGATGACAGCGAAGACAAGCCAGGCAATGGTGAACGACACGGCGAGGTGGAGCCGTTCGGCGCTTTCATGCCTCTCATGGGGATGGCGTGTGTTCATTTCCAAGTCCTGGGTTCGGTCCGGCGGCCAAGGCTGCAAAGCATTGCAGCATCGGTGATGCCTGCGTTTGGTCATTATATGCATTATTGCCACAGGTCGCAATTTGGGGAAAATCTGAAGCGTCAGACCGGTGGTGGCGGCTCCAAGGGTTGTCCAGAATACAACTGGACAGGCGTCGGAGGCTAGATTCGATTATGAAGGCCGTTCAGGGCGGATTCTGTCTCTTGTCGCAGGGTCTCGACGCAGGCAGCGGAGTCGTTCTTGGGCGGGAGCAGTGCCGGACCAAAAAGCACCGTAATGCGGGCAAAGGGCATGGGCAGGGGAAACTTGTCCCATGACCGGAGGTGGTGCGCCGGTTGGACTGCAAAGGCGATGGGGATCACATGGGTTTGGGTGCGCGCCGAAAGAATGCCAATGCCCGGTTTCGCCAGGCGGCGCGGTCCACGCGGTCCGTCGAGCGTAAATCCAACCGTTCGTCCTTGGTTGAGCACGTCGCCAAGGCCCTTTAAGGCCGCAGAACCGCCCCGGGAAGACGAACCGCGCACGGCGGAGTGTCCAAATCGGTTGACTATGCGGGTGCCAACTTCACCGTCAAAACTCTGGCTGGCAATCGTGCAGAAACCCGCACCCCGAAAATAATAAGCAGCCATCGCCATAGATTCATGCCAGATGGCAATGATGACCCGGCCATGCGCCGACAAGGCGGCTTCCCAGTGTTTTTGCCCCCGCACATCCCACTTGCAGGTCCATAACAGGGATTTCATAATGCCAACGGCCAGCGGGGGAACAATGTTGAGAATAAGCCGCTGGGAGCGCGTAAACACTTTTTTTGGAGGATTCACAATGTCTCCGGTTCGGTGTCTGTGCCGGCAGGGGCCGTCTACCCTGCAATAATGGCGCGGCGCCGGTCGGTGTGCGGGTGTGACCGGCAGGCAGTTTTCAACCGGGCATTTCTGGATTTTCTGATGTGGCGATTCAGCGGTGTGCGGTGGGAGGCCCCTGTTTGGCGGCAATTACTTATCGGAGGGCTCGTCCGGGGCTGGCGTTGATTCGGGTGTCGCATCATCCGAAGAAATTTCTCCGGATTCTTCAGGGTGCGCAGCGTTCTTGTTCAGTCTGCGCTGTCTTTTTTCTTCTTTCTTCTTCTGTTTCGCCACTTCTTTCTGGCGTTTTTCAAATCCATAATGGGGTTTCTGCAATGTCCTGCCTCCTTCGTGGGTTGTCCCACATGCCGGCTTATGGCAACGTAAACCGTATCCTTCCAGCCCGCCTATTGAAGACATGGACCGCAGTAAGGAAGGGGCTTGCACTTGCGCATGGTTCAGCGCCACGTCTTCGTGGCGACAACCGCATGATACCAGTTAAGGCGGGGGGCAATCCATAGGGCTGACCGCCGCCCAACTTCCTCCCCGCAAGAAGCAACCACCGCCGCGCGCGGCAGATTGCCCCATGTCGGCCTGAAAAGTCAACCGAACGGGGCATTCTCAGCGCAGAATCGGCGCAAGGGTGGAAATGGTTGCCGCATCCTGGCGCCTTGGTGATGCCGGTGCCAATATGCTTTCCCAAACCAACCTGTATATCTGAAAGAGTGAACGTGATATAATGCCGTGTGAAAACACCACAAGATGATCCATTAAACAGAGTTGACCGGGACACTTCCGTCCGGGAAGAGCAGGCTTTCTGCAACCATGCCATTGATTCTGGCGCATACGATTCCATGAGTGACAATGCGTGGGTGGCTCTCTGTGAACAAGTGGCCACCCATGCGCGTCAAGTCCGGGAAGAGGCGGACGAAAAGACACGCTGAATGCGACCCAATGCCCGTTCAACGGGGTCCCAAGAATCAACCGGTCATACGCCGTCTGTAATCGTCTGAAAGGCACAGCCGGCATAACGGCCCCCACATTCGCCAGGATGCTCACCAGGGGGCTCAGTTAACCCAAGGGCGCTCGATTCAGATGTCTTTGCCCTCACTTCGCGCACTTGATGAAACCGGGGGGGCGTGTCATATCATGCAAGCCGTTCATCAGTTCCGGACCAGGTCCATAAAGACAGGAGAAACGGTTCATGCATAAGTCCATTCAAGAATCCGAGCAGTACAGCCCTCTCAATATCCGGCGGTATGAAAGGATATTCGGCACGGATTTCGTGAGTTCGGGTGGACTGGAAACGACCGGGACAATCTGCTACACCCTCGATATTCGGCCGGGAACCCGTGTCTTGGATGTAGGCAGCGGACTGGGCGGTTCGGCGTTTCACATGAATCGCGTCCATGGGGCCGTGGTCACCGGTGTTGATATCCTGCCGCAAATGGTGGCCATGGCGACACAACGCGCCGCGGAATACGGCCTCGACGGCGTCAAATTCATCGAGGGCGACATCCTTGACATGCAGCTTCCCGCTGCCTCTTTTGACCTCGTTTACAGCCGCGACGCCTTTCTTTACATCAAAGACAAACTGGCACTGTTTCAGACACTGTACGGGCTGCTTGCCCCGCAGGGACGCCTTTTCGTAAGTGATTATGCGTGCGGCCCCGGTCCGCTGTCGGACGAGTTCATCAACTACGCGAACGGCGCGGGATACTATCTCGAAGAACCTGAGGTCTACGGCTCCTGGATCAAGGCGGCGGGGTTCCAAGAGGTGCAGGCGCAGGATATGACCGACACCTTCATTGCCGTTTTGCAGCGGGAAGTGGCCGATATTCGGAAAGGCGCCGGTCAACCGGAAGACGGCCTGGACCAGGAAGACAGGGAGTACCTGGCGGCACGCTGGGAGCGCAAAATTCGCTGGTGTACCGACGGTGACATGAAGTGGGCGCACCTCCGCGCGAAACGATCCTAGGGTAGTGAATCGCAATTGATGCCACTTAAACAGACAAAGAAGACCAAGCGAAAAACGGGGACTGACTCGCCTTTCGGTAGTTTGAAAGGCGTGTCCGTCCCTTCCTCTCGCGCGGGAGTCCCTGGTCTTGGGATGACGAATGAAAAGAAGAGGACGGGGCAGTCTTGGCTGGGGGCCCTGTTGACCGGAGCATTCACAGCATGGCAGAGGATGGCAAGAAAAAGAAATGGCGCGCCCAACAGGATTCGAACCTGTGGCCTCTTGCTCCGGAGGCAAGCGCTCTATCCAGCTGAGCTATGGGCGCGCAACAAGACCGGATCTTAGCACACTGCCCCGGTACCTGTCCACAGGATGATTGCCGTTCTGGAAGGTCAGGGCGTTTGGCCGCTCATTGAATCATTTGGATGCGGGTCTTGTTTTGGCGGGGTGCAGCTGCGGAAGGGGCGGCATTTGCCGCAGTGCATTTTCGGCGGAGTCTTGACAGCCGCCGGGGGCTGGAAGTGTGGTGTGAAATGGGCGAGCCTCAAGAATTGCTGCGGGCTTGCTTCAAGGAGGGGGCGAAAACCCAGTTGACAGGGCATTGTTGGCTGCGTAGCATAAGCATTCCGGTTGCAGCTGATGAGGGCGATGCCGCAAGTCGAGCTTGCCGGACGGGCATCACTGCGGGCACAATGCAGGGAGCGGCCGATCGGTCAGGCGGTTGTCAAAGCGGCGACATTCCCACACAACAAGGGACAGGCAAATGCACAAAATGCAGAACCATGCAGGTGTCGTGCTGATAATGTTCGGAATGCTTGTCTGCGGCGGAGTGCATGCCCTTTCCGGGGGCGCGGGCGCAGCGGAAGAGAGCGGCATCGGGGTCAATGCTCCGGCTCCAAAGTCGGGCGCCGGGCCGCGCGTCATTGTCTCATCGGATATCGGCGGCAGCGACCCCGATGACTTCCAGTCCATGGTCCACTACCTTCTTTATGCCGACTACTTTGACACGGAGGGCCTTGTCTCCTCCCCCCCGGGCGCCGGGCGCAAGTCCCACATTCTCGAGGTAATCAATGTGTACGAAACGGACTACCCCAGCCTCGTCTCGCACGCATCGGGTTACCCGTCGCCGGCAGCGCTGCGCGCGCTGGCCAAGCAGGGTGCCACGGCGGCTTCGCCGGCGGCCGGCTACAGCAGCGCCACCGAAGGCTCGAACTGGATCATCAGCCGTGCCGATGCGGACGATTCCCGCCCGTTGTGGATCATCGTGTGGGGCTCGATCACGGACGTGGCCCAGGCCGTCCACGATGCCCCGCGCATCAAGAGCAAAATCCGCGTCTATTCCATCGGCAGTTGGAACACATCGCAGGACGCGAACGCGCGCAACTATCTGTACAACTCCCATACGGACCTGTGGTGGGTTGAGAGCAACTCGACTTTCCGCGGGATGTACGTCGGCGGGGACCAGAGCGGTGACTTGGGCAACGCGAGCTTCGTCGCGCAGCATGTCCGGTATCATGGAGCCCTGGGCGATTTCTTCTACGGCAAGAAGAGCGACATAAAGATGGGCGACTCGCCCTCCGTGCTCTACCTGCTGAACGGGGATCCAAGCAAGCCCACCGCCCAGCACTGGGGCGGCATGTTCCGCACGACGGGCCACGGAACCAACTACTGGACCGATCTCACCGACACGCAGTATCGCGAGGGAAGCTACGACGGCGCGAAGACGGTGAACTCCTGGCGGGCCGCATTTCTGCGCGACTGGCAGGCCCGCATGGACTGGACCGCAGGCGGGGTCAATCTGGTCGGCAACCCCAGTTTCGAGGCGGACCCGATACCCCCGACCTGGCCGTATTACACCGCTAGCATCACCGGCTGGACCGTTGGCGCGGGGAGCATTCTCAACGGCACCGCAGGCCCGTTCTACACCTCCGGCCTGGGTTCCATCCCCCACGGCGCGCAACTCTACGGCCAGCAGGGGGCCGGCACGCTGTCCCAGAACATAGCGGGACTGTACCACGGGCGCTCTTTTCGACTGGTGTTCCATGTGAACGCCAGAGCCGCACATCCGGCGATGGACCTCACCGCCAAACTCGGTTCCCAAACACTGTACGGACCGATGACCATACCCTCCAATTCAGGCGTGTTTCACTATGTCTCACTCGGCCCGTTCACTTATGATTCCGCCTGGGGAAACACATTGACCTTCCACTTCACCAACCCCCAGGGGGACAGCACCCTGCTGCTGGACAATGTCCAGCTTCTCTCGCCGCAAAGCTACACGGTGGCCTATCAGGCTGACCCGGCTGCGGGCGGCACCGTCTCCGGCCCGGTCAACATTGCGCAGCATGGTTCGCCGGGCGATTCAATTGCCGTGACCGCAACGCCCAATCCCGGCTTCTCGCTAAGCAGCGTGACCGCGTCAAACGGCAATGTTGTCCATGCCTCCGGATACGAATACACCCTTTCCGGCGTGACGGCCAATACAACCGTGACGGCGTTCTTCACGGAAAACGGCGGCGAAGGTGAGGGCGAGGGGGAGCCGAATGTCTTGTCCATCACGCGGCAGGACGCCAGTCCCACGCAATCGGCGTCGGTGCGGTTCACAGTGGCCTTCAGCGAAGCGGTAACGGGCGTGGACACTGCGGACTTCACGTTGACGGCCACTGCTCCGGGCGCGGTCATAACGGGTGTGTCCGCCGACACCGGGGCTACCCGGACGGTCACCGTGGGCACGGGGTCAGGCGAGGGCACCATACGGCTCGACGTGGTTGACGACGACTCGATCCGCGACGTTGCCTCCGTTCCGCTCGGCGGTTCGGGCACGGGCAACGGCGCCTTCTCGGCCGGAGAGATTTACACAGTGGACCGGGCCGGTCCCTCGTTCACCGCCTTTACGGCCACGCCCCCGTGGGGCAGGCCGGGTTTGCCTGTCACCATCGGGTTTGCCTCCAGCGAAATGCTGTCGGGTAACCCGACGGTGACCGTGGACGGCAACAGCGCCGTCTATCAGGGCAACGATGGAAACAACTACGTGTATCTCTACTCCGTTCTGGGCACCGAGCCGGACGGCGAGGCGACCATCGCCGTCACGGGGTCGGACCCCGTCGGCAACAGCGGAGGCACGGAAAACACGGCCGTGCTGGACATGGACAACAGGCCGCCTGCCGGCACGGTTCTCATCAACAACAACCGCAGTGTCACCAACTCCGTCAACGCAGCGCTCTCGCTCGCCTGGGATGACGGCGCCGGTTCGGGCGCAGTGCGCATGCGTTTCAGCAACGACGGCGCGACTTGGTCGCTATGGGAGCCTTTGGCGGCGGTGCGCGCCCACACCCTTCCCGGCGGCGACGGCCACAAGACTGTGCGGGTTCAGTATCTGGACCGGGTCAACAACCGCTCCGCGGCGTGCAGCGACTACATCCGGCTGGACACGGCCCCCCCCACGGGCACCGTCACTATCAACGACGGCGCGCCGACCGCGAAGACCCAGTCGGTCATGCTCGGGCTGACCTGGGCCGACGCCGGGGCAGGCGTTTCACGGATGCGCTTCAGCGACGACGGCGCCCATTGGACGGTCTGGGAAACGCTCAAGGCCGCACGCCCCCACATGCTGCCGGTAGGGCTGGGTTACCACACCGTCCGGGTACAGTTTCTTGACGCGGGGAACAACTATTCCCCAGTATACAACGATTACATCAAGGTGCTGGCCCCATAAAGAACCGGGATTTCGCATCCTGTCCCGGTTGGCGTTGCATGGACGGAGCTTTCTTTGGGCTGACGGCCCCTGCACGGTCTACGGGACGCGATTGAAAGCGGGGTCACCGATATCCGGAGCCACTTTCCAGATACTGCCTGCTATCTGAAGCGGCAACACCCTCTGCCGAGACGGCGACAGAAAAAGAACTCACGAAATGCTTCGTGAGTCCTTGAATAAGCTGGCAGCCTGTTTGTGGCACAATTAAGCACTTTCAGGGTGGCTTCCGGTTCCAACGTAAACGACTGTCTTACAGTAACTTAAGATTCCATCCCATTCAAGTTGCCGAATGGGTTGACCAGCTTTACCAGGCGCAACTGGGCGGCCCCAATTCACGGGCAGTTACCTTATCCAAGGAGCTTGGCATCGGCACGACAAGGGTTATTCAGTTCCTCAATTTGACCCGTATTCCCGCCGACTTGCGTGTTCATCTTCTCGACAAGACGGACATCACTGAACACCTGTTAAGACCCTTTGTTCAGATGGACTCCATGGGGATGAGACTGTCGATTGAGCGGTTGTTGTGACAGAGGGGAATCGCGGGGGTGAAAACTGGGTGATGCACACCATCGGAAAACGTATGACCGCGGGGGAAGACCAACACCGGGTAGTTACCTTATCCTGAACCCATTGCAGCCATTCGTTGGCATCAACTTGGGTTTGGAGGTCTTTGAGCATTTCTAGGTCGATAATGGGCACGAGTGCAAGGGCTTTGGCTCTCACGGCCTAACGACGACGCTGGTCGTCATTCAACAAGATGCGTCCCGTGCCCAATTTCTACCGCAGCACCGCGTTCTCTACCTGCAAATACTCAATGATACGCTGCTGCTCACGATTGAGCTGCGAGGCCATAAACAAGACCATCAGATGCCACGGCTTCAGAATGAAATCCAACATAAGAACAGGCAGCCCTTTCCAAACGAAAAGCAGTATGATGCCCGCTCTTTCCCACCCGACCAATCGGCGCAAACCCCGCTCCAGAACCAAACCCCAACCCACACCGGCCCAAGAACTTGCAGCATTGATCGAATATTCTCACCATACGGCATCAGTCCCTGGTTTTCGCTTCGCAGATTAGGGACAGTAACCCGTTTTTGTTGCGCGTCACTCGGCGAGTTCGTCATATGCGTTGGCCTTGGCGTTCCAGAGCAGGAGAAAAACGAGGACGCCGGCCATTGCCGTGCCGACTATGACGATGTAGGCGTAGTTCCATCCGAAGTGCTGGGCCAAGGCACCCAGGCCAACGCCCGAGACGACGACGCTGGCGTAACTGAACAGACTGGTAAAGCCGATCGACGTTCCGGCGAGTCGTTTAGTCGAGATATTGGCGGCCGTAACACCGGTCAACGCCTGGGGGCCGTAGATACAGAAACCTGCCGCGAGCAGGGTCGCGAACAGCATCCACGAGGGCGCGGTATTAGGCAGTATCGCAAAGAAGAACATGAACAGCGCCGCGCCGGCCATGCAGAATACGCAGGTGCGCGGAGCCCGCCCCTTCATGATCCGATCGGTAATCCAACCTGCCGACAGCATGCCGATGACGCCGGCAATCTCAAAGGCGGCCACCATCCAGCCCGCGTGATCAAGGGGAAAGCCTTTGGATTCCTTGAGCAGCGTGGGGCCCCAATCCAGAACCGCAAACCGCACGAGATAGATGGTGAAATTGGCGCATCCGATCATCCAGATCAGCGGATTGCAGAAGACGCGCTCGCGGAGAAAGCGGCCGTCGACCGGTTCGTTGGCGCGGGCGCCCTTCACCTCCGTGCCTGGTATCTCCGGCAGCCCCACCGACGATGGCGTGTCCCGCAAGACCGCGACTAGCGCCAGAAGGCCCACGCCAGAGATCATCGCCGGCACCCAGAAGCAGAAACGCCATGCCCCTGGTCCCCCATGCGCCATGATGTACCCGCACAGAATCACAATGAGCCCGGCCCCGACGGAGTGCGACGTGTTCCAGACGGACATTTTGGTCGCCAATTCGTTGGGGGGGATCCAGTGGGTGAGAAGGCGGGCACAAGGCGGGAAACCTCCCCCCTGGAAGAGACCGTTCAGCACCCAGAGGACAAGATCGGAAGAGCGTCGTGTAGGGAAAGAGTGTAGATCTCGGTGGTCG
>CALDSM010000626.1 GCA_937923585.1 uncultured bacterium | reverse complement strand
GGGGAGCGTGGCAGAAGAATCACTGCGCCTTGCGGTGATTTTGGGACATAGTAGTACGGAAGAAGCAATGGACAGACTCTACAGGCCGGATACAGCCACCCATTTCAGATCGAGGCCATTTCTTACGAGTCAACGTAATGGCGGGAAATGGGATGTCAGCCCCCTTCGCGCTAATCAGACGACCGGTCGTTTGAGCCCTAATTTCACCCGAATTCCCGCTTGAATCTTCCTCAGACCCCGTTTGCGGGAATAACCGGCTCTATTCCACAACATAGCAGGCTAATTCTACGAAAAACCTCAAAATATTGCGGTTGAGGGGGTACTCAAGGGTTGTTTTGATCGTTCCCCTTTGATATAATGTCGTGATTCACAATTCGGCCTTGTCGCGCCGGGGGTCCAAATCGAGGTAAGTACAATGGCAAACACGGGTTACACAGGTGATTCAATCCAAGTCCTTGAGGGACTTCAAGCCGTTCGAAAACGTCCGGCGATGTACATCGGCGACACGAGTTTTCGCGGCCTCCATCACCTCGTTTACGAGGTGGTGGACAACAGCATTGACGAGGCGCTGGCGGGCCATTGTGACCAAATCAAAGTCACCATCCACATTGACAACAGTGTGACGGTGGAAGACAACGGGCGCGGCATTCCGGTGGACAAGATGCGCGACCCGAAGTACCGCAACAAGAGCGCGCTGGAAGTGGTGATGACGGTGCTACACTCGGGCGGCAAGTTCGACAACTCCTCCTACAAAGTTTCGGGCGGCCTGCACGGTGTCGGCGTGTCCTGCGTGAACGCCCTGTCGAAGTGGCTTGAGGTGGAGGTTCGGCGCGATGGCCTAATTTGGTTCATGGGCTTTGAACGCGGCATACCGAAGGGTCCCATCGAGCAGAAGGGCCGGGCGCGCACGTCGGGCACGAAGATCACCTTCCTTCCCGACGCGGACATCTTCGAGGAGACGGTGTACAACTCCGAGACGCTGATCTTGCGCCTGCGCGAACTGGCGTTCCTGAACAAGGGCGTCAAGATCGTCTTCGAGGACGAGCGCAACGACGACGAGGCCATCGTGATGCAGCACAAGGGGGGCATCGCGGAGTACGTGCAGTGGCTGAACCGGAACAAGGAGGCGCTGCACCGCAAGGTCATCTACATGGAGGCGGAGCGCGACAAGATCGAGGTGGAGGTGGCGCTGCAGTACACGGACGCCTACACGGAGACGGTGTTCAGCTTTGCGAACAACATCAACACGCACGAGGGCGGCACGCATCTGAGCGGCTTTCGCGCGGCGCTGACCAAGAGCCTCAACGATTATGCGAAAAAGAGCGGCATTGCCAAGAAGGAGAACTTCTCGATCAGCGGCGACGACTCCCGCGAGGGGCTGACCGCGATTGTGTCCGTGCGCGTGAGCCAGCCCCAGTTTGAGGGGCAGACCAAGATGAAGCTGGGCAACAGCGAGGTGCAGGGCATCGTCAACTCGCTGGTGTACGAGGGCCTGCAGAACTTCTTCGAGGAAAACCCGCCCGTCGCCAAGCGGATCATCGAGAAATCGGTGGAGGCGGCGCGGGCGCGCGAGGCCGCGCGCAAGGCGCGTGACATGACGCGGCGCAAGAGCGCGCTGGACTCGATAGGCCAGGCGGCCAAGCTGGCCGACTGCTCCGAGCGCGATCCGGCGCTGTGCGAGCTGTTCATCGTCGAGGGCGACAGCGCCGGCGGATCGGCCAAGCAGGGCCGGGACCGGCGCTTCCAGGCCATCCTGCCGCTGCGCGGCAAGGTGCTCAACGTGGAGAAGGCGCGCGAGGACAAGATGCTGGGCAACAACGAAATCCGCTCGCTGATCATCAGCCTTGGGGCGGGTTTCGGCAAGGACGATTTCGACACGGGCAAGCTGCGCTACCACAAGGTCATCATCATGACCGATGCGGACGTGGACGGCGCGCACATTCGGACGCTGCTGCTCACGTTCTTCTTCCGCCGCATGCCCGAACTGATCCGGCGCGGCTACCTGTACATTGCGCAGCCGCCGCTCTACCAGATCCGCAAGGGCAAGAAATCGCGCTACGTCAACACCGAGGCCGAGTTTGAGGACTTTCTCTTTGAATCGGTGCTCGACACGGCCAAGGTCGTTTCGGGCAGCGATCCGAACGGCCCGGCGCTTCAGCAGAAGCCGCTGCTGCGCGCCATTCGCGCCACGCAGGAGCGCGAGCGCATGATCAGCCGGGTCAACCGCGTGTACGGTGTTGACCGCGCGGCGCTCACGCGCTGCCTGGCCCTGCCCCGCGAGAAGTACGTCACCCATGAGGCGCTGTCCCCCGCCGAACTGCGCGAACTGTTCGGCGACGGCGCCGCGGACGTCATCAACACGGCCGAGGTGCAGACGGAACTGATTGAGGGCAACGGGAATGGGAACGGCAAGCCGAAGGCGCCCGTCATCCGCCTGAAGGGGCAGATTGACCTTGCGTTTTTCAAGAGCCATGAATTCTCGGCGCTGCTCTCGCACAACGAGCCGATCACGCTTGCCGGCGAGCCGCCCTTCCTGGTGGTGGCCACGGGCGACAAGAGTGACCGGGAGATACTGTTCCAAACCGACAGCCTGCTCGCGCTGCGCGACTTCATCATGGAGGCCGGGCGCAAGGGACTGTTCGTGCAGCGGTACAAGGGACTTGGCGAAATGAACGCCGAGCAGCTGGCGGAGACGACCATGGACCCGCAGAAGCGGGTGCTGCTCCAGGTGACGGCCGAGGACGAGACCGCCGCGGACGACATCTTCACCGTGCTGATGGGCGACCTCGTGGCGCCGCGCAAGGACTTCATCGAGAAGCATGCGCCGGAAGTCCAAAACCTCGATATATAGAAAGATCCACCACAGAGACACAGAGAGCACAAAAAAGAAGGATAGAATCTTCCAATCATGGCACACGAGGAAGCCGGTAAGTCTGATCCAATCTCCTACAAAGTCATTGGCTGTGCCATGGCTGTGCACAAGGTGCTTGGGCCTGGGCTGCTGGAGAGTGCGTATTTGGGTTGCTTGTGCCACGACCTGACCTGCGAGGGCATCAGCTACCAGAGGGAAGTTCCCCTGCCGGTCAAATACAGGGGGCATATGTTGGATTGTGGATACAGACTTGACCTGGTGGTTGAGTCTTCATTGATAGTGGAACTCAAGGCCGTGGAAACCATCCTCCCGGTTCATGAGGCGCAACTGCTTACATATTTGAAATTGAGCGGCATGCACACTGGGTTGTTGATCAATTTCAATGTTCCCGTCCTTCGCGACGGCATCATAAGAAGGGTTCTGTGAGACTCAGTCCGCCGGCGGTTCTTTCTCCGTGCTCTCTGTGTCTCTGTGGTGAAAGATAAAGGGTTTTTCGGATATGACAACCGACCGCATCAAGCCGATGGCCATCGAGCAGGAAATGAAGGCCTCTTTCCTGGACTACTCGATGAGCGTGATTGTGAGCCGCGCCCTTCCGGACGTGCGCGACGGGCTCAAGCCGGTACACCGGCGCATCCTGTTCGCGATGCACGAGCTGGGGCTGCACAAGAACCGCGGCTTCCGCAAGAGCGCGCTGATCGTCGGCGAGACGATGGGTAAATACCACCCGCACGGCGACTCGGCGATCTACGACACGCTGGTGCGCATGGCGCAGCCGTGGAACCTGCGCTACCCGCTGGTGGACGGGCAGGGCAACTTCGGCTCCATTGACGGCGACAGCCCCGCGGCGATGCGGTACACCGAATCGCGCATGGAGTCGATCACGGCGCTCATGCTCGGGGGCATCGAAAAAGAAACCGTTGACATGACGGACAACTACGACGGCAGCCTGCAGGAGCCGACCGTCATGCCGTCCGCCATTCCGAACCTGTTGGTGAACGGCTCCTACGGCATCGCCGTGGGCATGGCCACGAGTTGCCCGCCGCACAACCTCACCGAGGTGTGCGACGCGGTGGTCCACCTGATTGACAACCCCGAATGCACGCCGCAGGACCTGATGAAGTTTGTCAAGGGCCCGGACTTCCCGACGGGCGGCGTCATTCTGGGCCGCGCGGGCATCCGCGACGCCTACACGACCGGCCGCGGCCGCGTCACGGTGCGCGCCAAGGTGGCCGTCGAAAAGCGCAAGGACGGCAAGCAGGAGCGCCTGATCATCCAGGAGATTCCCTACCAGCTCAACAAGACGAAGCTGATCGAGGACATCGCCGACCTGGTGCGCTCGAAGACCATCGAGGGTATCACCGACCTGCGCGACGAGTCCGACAAGGACGGGATGCGCGTCGTGATTGAAATCAAGCGCGACGTTGAGCCGGAGGTGGTGCTCAACAACCTGTACAAGCACACGCAGCTTCAGTCCACGGCGAGCATCATCATGCTGGCGCTGGTGAACAAGACGCCGCGCGTGCTGAACCTGCGTGAGCTCATTTTCTATTACGTGCAGCACCGCGCGGAGATCGTGGAACGGCGCACGCGCTTCGAGTTAAAGCAGGCCGAGGACCGCGCCCACATTCTGGAGGGGCTGCTCAAGGCCATTGACCACATTGACGAGGTCATCAAGATCATCCGCGAGTCGGCGGACAGCGACGACGCGCAGCACCGGCTGATGGAGCGCTTCGGGTTCAGCGTGGTCCAGGCCAACGCTATCCTCGCCATGCGCCTGCGCCGGCTGACCGGTCTCGAGCGCGAGGAGCTTGAAACCGAGTACCGCGGCCTGCTGAAGGAGATTGAGCGGCTTCAGACGATTCTGTCGAGCCAGCGCACGATTCTGGCCGAGGTGCGCCGCGAGATCCTGGAGGTGCGCGACAAGTTCGGCGACGCGCGCCGCACGGAAATCGTGGACGACATGGGCGAGTTCCACATTGAGGACCTGATCGCCGACGAGAACATGGTGGTGACCTTCTCCAACCAGGGCTACATCAAGAGCCTGCCGGTCAACACCTACCGCCAGCAACGGCGCGGCGGCAAGGGCGTCACCGGCATGGAGACCAAGGAGGAGGATTTTGTCAAGGACCTGTTCATCGCGTCGGCGCACCAGTACATGCTGTTCTTCACGAACAAGGGCCGCGTGTACTGGCGCAAGGTGCATGAGCTGCCGCGGGCCGGTCGCGGCGCGCGGGGCCGCGCCATTGTGCAGTTCCTCAGCCTGGACGAGAACGAGAAGGTCACCACCTGCCTGCCGGTCCGGGACCTGGGCGAGGAGGGCCGCTTCGTGTTCATGGTCACATCGCGCGGCGTGGTGAAGAAGACCGCCCTGAAGGCGTTCAGCAACCCGCGCACCGCGGGTATCATCGCCATTGATCTGGACAAGGGCGACGAGCTGCTCGACACGCAGCTCACCTCGGGCGCGGACAACATCCTGATCGCCACGCGCGACGGCATGTCCATCCGCTTCCCCGAAAAGGACGTGCGTCCCATGGGCCGCAACGCGCGCGGCGTTATCGGCATCCGCCTGGAGAAGAAGGACGTGGTCGTCGGCATGTCGCTTGCCCTGGATGAGAACACCGTGCTCAGCGTCTGCGAGAACGGGTTCGGCAAGCGGACGCTGGTCAGCGAGTACCGCGTGCAGCACCGCGGCGGCCAGGGCATCATCAACATCAAGACCACGAGCCGCAACGGCAAGGTGGTGGCCATGCTCACCGTGGACGACGACGACGACATCATCGTGATCGCCACCGACGGCCAGGTCGTGCGCATCCCGGTCATCGGGCTGCGCGCCATCGGCCGCAACACTCAGGGTGTCAAAGTTATGGCGGTGGAAGCCGGCGCGGCGGTCACCTCGGCCGCACGGGCGCTGGCCGACCGCAAGGAGGAGCAGGTCACCGAATCCGCGCCGACGGAAATCAAGACCGATGTGCCGCCGAACGGCGGCGCGGTGGCCGCGCCGACCGATGCGGACGCGGAAGAAGAGGACGGCGCCGAAGAATAGGGCGTCCTTATTGGCGAGAAAGCAAACCCGGCCGCCGGGGCTGAACCCGGCGGCCGGTTCCTTTTGCGGTTCCTCGGCCTTTGCGTTACTCCCAGCGGGGCTTGACGCTTTCCCAGTAGGAGACCGGCGTTTCGGTGTCCGTGGCCTCAAATTTGATGCCGAGATTGTCGAGCAGGCTGCCTTCGGCGATTTGCAGGTCCACCAGCGCCTTCTCGTAGGAGATGAGCGCCTGGAGTTCCTGCAACTGCGCGCTGGTCAGATCCTGCTGGATGCGCAGTACTTGGAAACTGGTGCTCACGCCGAGCCGCAGCCGCTTTTCCTCGGCGGTCACGTTGGCCTCCTGCAGTTTCACCGCCTGATGGGTGCTCTCGACCAGGATCTGGTTTGTCTTGACGTTGCGCGCGGCGACGTGCACGGCGGTCTGCAGCGCGATTTCGGTCTGCTTGCGGCGCTCTTCGGACTGGCGCTCGGTGATCCGCGCGCGCGTGTTGGCGCCGCGGGCGGCCCGGTTGTTGATCGCCACGGTCCCCTCCATGCCGATGCTCCAGCTGAAATTCTGCTTGCTCCAAATGCCCTCCAGCGCCCTGCTCAGGGAGTCCTCGCGCCCGCCCTGGCCGTAGGCGCCCTGAACGTCCAACTGGGGCAGCATCTCGCTGCGGGACTTGTAGACTTCCAGTTGGGCGTTGGCAAGCTCCATGTCCGACATGGTGATTTCGGGACGGTTCGCCAGCGCGCGTTTCACGCTTGCGTCGAGGCTTGCGTCGTAATTGGCAAAGTCAAACAGGCCCGCGTTGCTGGGGTTGGGCCGGTCCGTCGGGACGATGACCGACTTTGAGAACAAATCACCGTCGCGCATCAGCAGTTCCTGCTTGAGCAGGTCGCTGGCATCGGTGGAATGGGTGCTGGCGGAAATCAACTCCGACTGGCGCACGGCCACGCCGGCCTTGGCCTGCAGGACCTCGATGTCCGCCGCGGTGCCTATCTTGCGGCGGGTCTCGTTGATTTGCAGCAGGCGTTCCGCGTTGCGCAGCGACTGCTGCGTGACCGTCACCCCCTCGACCGCATAGACGAGGTTCCAGTAGGACTTGATGACATCGCCGACGGTCTTGAGCATGGCCAGCTTGAGCTGCGCGGCGCTCGCGGTGCGCATGTTCCTGGCCTGCTCAATGCGGACGGTGTTGTATTTGCTGCCGAATCCCCGCAGGACGGGCTGGGTGAGCGTGAGGCCGAGCAGGGCGTTGTACTGTCTGCCGACATTGCCGTAGGAGCTTTCCTCGTCGCCCCAGGTGCCCTGCACGGCGTACTGGGTGCCGTAGACCAGTTTGCCGCCGATGCCCACGGCACGCTCGTCCGTGGTGGTTCCTATCGAGTCCACACGGGTAAGGGCGCGTATCTGGGCGTTGGTGCCCATCAGCGCGCGTGAGCGCTTCAGCGAGAGCTGCACGGCGGGGTCAAACATGCCCTGGGCGGTGTAGATGTCCGCGTCGGCCTTGCCCGGCTCCATGGAGGCTATGATGATGTCGGGGTTCTGCTTGAGCGCCATCTGCACCACGTCGTCTAGGCTCATCCGCACCTGCGTGCGGTTCAGCTGGTCGTCGGCCGCCTTCTGCAGGGCGCTCAGGTCAATCAGGCTGGCCGAAATCTGTTCCTTGAGACGGGCGGTGTCGGCGTCGGCCGCATCGCCGGCTGCCGGAGCGGCCTCCAACGGAGCGGGGGCGGCGGCGGGCGGCTCATCGGCGGCAAATGCGGGGACGGCCGTGAACAGCACCGCAAGGCCCGCGGACAGCATCCAGAAGAACTTCAGCGCACGCATCAATCAATTCTCCCATTGACCCGGGCCAATACAACCGGAGGACACGGAAAGGCACACAAACCCCTTGCTGATGCCAACAAGATGAGTCTACCCGATGGGCCGGAACCAGTCAATCATGCTACCCCGCTGCGAAGCCTGCGTTACTGGGTGCGAAGGTTGGCGGGGTCAATGCCGGCCTGGCGCATGGCCTGCTCCTCGAACTGGTGCACGCGGGCCACGAACAGGCGCTGCAGCTCGGCCAGGGTGCCGTCCAGGGCGGCCTGCTCCTCGGGGGTGAGGTTGCCCTTGGTCTTTTCGCGGAGCATGGCCATGATGTCTATGGTGAATTTGGCCTGGTCAAGGTTGACCATTACCTGGCCGCCACCCTGCTGCGGAATAACGCCGAGCGCGAACATGGTCTGGGTGGCGAGACTGCTGAGCAGCGCGTCGAAATTGGCCTCGTAGGGCTCCTCCGCCCCCATTTCCTCGCCGCCCATGCCTTCTTCGTCCATGTCCGGCCCGACCGGCGCCGGTCCTTCGCCCGCGGTGGAAGGTGCATCGGGAGCAGACAGCGGAAGGGATGCGGCAGGGCGCGCGGCGACGGCTTCCGCCTCGACGCGCTTCTGCAACTCTTCCTTCTCCCGCTGGGCGCGGGCCTTCCAGTCTTCGTCAATGAAGATCTTGGGTTCTTCGGCCATGCTCGCTGCTCCTTGGGGGTGCGCCACAAACATTCCCGCCGCCCCCCAGCCCGTCCCGCATCAGCAAAGATGCGGCACTGCGACCCGGGGGCACAGCGGAAAAACGTCGCCCGGAAATCCGACTATTTATTCTTGTGCCGGTTCGCGCGCGCGCGTTTTTTGCGTTTGTGCTTGTTAATCTTTGCCTTGCGGACTTTTCTTCCACCTGCCACCGAATGTCTCCTCGTGTTGGTCTCTTCGGTTCTACCGGTTCAGTTAACGTCATCCGGCACGGGAACTTGGGCGCTAGCACCGCCACTCCTCAAAGGGCAGTTCATAGTCGAGCAGTTCCTCAGGCCGAAAATACAGTGCAATCTCGCGGACGGCCGTTTCCGGCGTGTCCGACGCATGAATCAGATTCTTCCGCTGGCTCAAACCAAAATCACCGCGAATGGTGCCCACATCCGCCTGGAGGCAGTTGGTGGCCCCGTTCATCTTGCGCACCTGCGCCACGGCGTCCAAACCCTGCCAGACCATCTGGACCGTCGGCCCCGAGGTGATAAAGTCCAGCAGAGGCTCGTAAAACACCTTGCCCGCGTGCTCTTCGTAGTGCCTTTCGGCCCTCTCACGGGTCAGCACCTGCATCTTGATACCGACCAACTTGAGGCCGCGCCGCTCAAAACGGGCGATACACTCGCCAATCAGGCCGCGTCCGACGCAGTCGGGCTTCATCATGACAAAAGTGCGTTCCACGGTGCGCAGTCATCCTGAATCCGCATCCCGCACAGACAAAGGCCCCATACGTTGCCACGGGCCACAAGTCATTTGCGGTCAAAGGGTTGCGCACCGGTTCCCGCGAACCGGAGAAACACCTCCATGGATGCGGTCGGCTAGCATAGCAAATATTGGGTTCCCGCCGCAACCGGACTTCGTGCGCGCCATCGCCCCTTCGGCGCACGGTTCCTCTTCCGACCGGTCCAGACCGAGCCAATCCGCAGGTGTCAGTCCTCGTCCGGATACCCGTTGATCATGTACTTGGCGGCAACGGCATTAAGGGAATAGGGACCGGTCTCCCCGCGCTGGCAGGCACAAACCACGTCCAAGTCGGATTTCCAGACGATTTCGCCGGGCGCCATCAGCAGCGTGCTGCCGACTTCATAGGAAGTGAGCAACCGGCCTTCATGGTAATAGTAATGCTCCCCGCAGACCTCGGTCGGCATCAGACGCATGAGGGGGGGGATGTCCGTGGGCTTGAACCAGAGTTTGATCTCCCGTTCGGCTTCAGGCACGGTGGCGGAGGCGTGGATCAGGTTGTCCATGCGGTCTCCGATAACGTTGCCATCCGCGTCCTTGACGGGCACCACGGTCCCCAGGGCGCGGACGCATCCCGGCTTGGTGTCGCGCGCCACATGGGGGTTGGTGGGGCCGGCGATGTCGCGGACCTTCTGCACGGCTCCCGGTCCCTGGTACACGAACGCGATAACGCGGCGTCTGTGCGGCGCATCGCCGTAATGCACGCGCCCGCGGATGTAATCGGTGAGGGCGGGGTAGAAGGCTTTCCCCCTGTGCTCGTCATAGTGCTCCTCGGCCAGCATGGGCGTCACATTGACGATCTTCGCCGCGGCAAACCGGAGTCCGGTGTGAAACTCCGACAATTGTGAAAGCACGTAGCCTGTCAGCGAGTTCTTGAGCGCGTCAGGCTTGATAAGTACCAGCGTTTGTTCCATGGTTTGCAGGGGGTCTCCTATTTGGTGTGCGGCAATCCGCAGCGGAGCGGAGTATAGTATCCGGGAATGTCCTGAAACAACTCGCTTCTGCCGCGCGTGTCTCTCCGACAGGCGTCTTCCAAACAGCACCAGCCGCCAAGACGAGACGGGGCGCGGCGGTCGAGAGCACGTGGTGCGCAAGGGATTTTGGAAGTCCCCGGCGGCGTAAGGGAACCCAAGGGCAACGCCAGAACCGATCCCGTTCCCGCAGGGTGCGGACAACACGCGTTGCAGCATCCTGTTGGGGGGGCGCAACGTTCCATTGCCCGCTTGCTTTGCCCTGTGAAAAACTCGCTATTTTTTGAGGCAAGCCTACAGGAAGGAAATGTGCCCGGCGAGAATCTTCACGCCGATGGCAATGAGAACCAGCCCGCCGACGACCTCCATGACCTTGCCAAAACGCTGGCCGAGCCAAGACCCGAAAAGCATGCCGACCATGGTGAGCGTCGCCGTGATGCAGCCGATGACGATGGCGGGATACCACACGACAGTCCCCAACATGGCAAAGGTCAGCCCGACTGCGAGCGCGTCTATGCTGGTGGCCACGGACAGCAGCACCAGGTTCCAGCCGCGGGTGGGATCGCGGCGCTGCGCGCGCTCCTCGTCCCCGTCGGTCAGCGCCTCGTAAATCGCCTTGCCGCCGACAAGCATCAGCAGGGCAAAGGCAATCCAGTGGTCGTAGTCGCGGATATGCCCGGCGGCCAGACTGCCCAGCGTCCAGCCCAGTATGGGCATGAGGGCCTGAAACAGGCCAAAATGAAAGGACAGCCGGAACACCTGCCGCGGCGTGACGCCGCGCAAGACCACGCTCGTACCGATGGCCACCGCCAGCGCGTCCATGGACAGGCCGACGGCGATGCCGGTGAGGGTCAGAAAATCCATGCAGAAGGACCGCTCCAGGGTATGGGGGAACGCGCATTGTAGAACGTTGCGCATGGAGCGGGCAAACGGGAGTTCCGGCAAAGCGGTTGACGGTCGGACGGTTGCGCAAGTGAAGAGGTGAAAGGGAGACAGCGCCGGGACAAGCCGGCAGGATGTCGGGAGTGCAAACAGCGCCGTGTGCCACAGTCCCTTTCTGCGCTATAATCCCGGTTTGTTCGTTTAATGAGGAGTCTGAAAAGGCATGCGAACGCTCCCAAAGGCGGTGGAGCCCACGCCTGTGCTGGGCAATGACTGGCGCGCGTCCGTCCGCAGCCCCCGGTACCTCTGCGAGGCGGCGCTGACGCTGCTGCTCTTCGTGCTGTCGCTGCGAATATGCACCGAACTGATGCACTATGCGCAGGCCCGGCCCGGTGCACCCCTGGCCGACCCGCTGCTCGGCGCCGTGGGCCCGATCGATCTGACGTGGCCCATTTTCGTGGTGCTCTGGTCGTCCATCATCGCGGGCCTGTGGTACATGGCGGAGGATCCCGTGCGCCTGCTCATGGGGCTTCAGGCTGCGGCCCTGCTCATTCTCTTCCGCACTATAGCGCTCTACCTTGTGCCGCTTGAGCCGCTGCCCACCATCATTCCCCTGGCCGATCCCGTCACCATCTACCTGGGCACGGGAACGCTGGTGACCAAGGACCTCTTCTTTAGCGGCCACACGTCGGTCATGTTCCTGCTGTTTCTGACGGCGAATTACTCCCGGCTGAAATGGTTTCTGCTGGCGGGCACGATCTTCGTCGGCGCGGGCGTTGTGCTGCAGCATGTGCATTACAGCGGCGACGTTTTCGTCGCACCGTTCATCGCCTACGCAAGCTGGCGGCTGGTTCTGATGGCGCACAAGCGGTTCAGGTGACCCGGACCCCATGCCGGCTCACGGAGCGGCGCGCACCGGTCCCGAGGGGTCTTCACATGGATGAACAGGATAAGACAGAAGACATGCTCTGTTTTGGGTCCTGTGCACCCATGTTCAACTTCAGAAAGCAAAGTCGCCGGGCCAAGAGCGTGGGGCTCGAACCCAATCCGGGTGCAGGCTTGCGGAGGCCTCTCACGAGACAAGCACCGCCAAGGCGGCCCTGGTGGCCTCGCTCCGAGCGACTCTGCTCTCGCCCGGGCAACCACAGCAGTGCAGTACAACACATTGCAGGCCAGGGGATGCTGTTCTTCTAAGAATGAGCCGCCGGGCCGAGGTGTTGTCAGGGGCGGGCGATGCCCGCCGACGGCACCCGGGCCAGCAGCAGCGCCGCCAGCCCGGCCAGCACGCAGCCGAGCAGGAAAGCGGCCGGCGCGCCAAATCCCTGCCAAACCAGCCCAAACAGCACGCTGGCGGGCAGCGCGGCCATGCCGGTCACGCCGTTGTACCATCCCAGCGCCGCGCCGCGGACGTTGGCCGGGACCAAATCCACCGCCCAGGCCTTCTCGCTGGGTTCGCAGAAGCCGTGGTAGAGGCCGTATGCGAGGAATATGGCAATCAATCCCCCCGCATGGTCTACGAAGGCAAAGCCCAGATAGGCCAGCGCATACACGCCCCAGCCCGCCATGACCATGGTCTTGCGGCCCAGCCGGTCGGACAGGGCGCCCCCGTAATAGGCGGCGGTCATCTTCACCACGTGGTGCGCCGACCAGAGCACGGCGATGAGCGCGGCGGACACGCCGACGCTGGAAAGCCGCAGCAGCAGAAAGGCGTCGGTGCTGTTGCCCAGCGCAAAGATGGCCAGTGCGGCCAGATACCGCCGGTACTCGGGGCTCAGGCCATCCTTTGGCCCGTCGCCGGAAGGTTTGGCGGGCACGACGCGCGGCGTTTCGTGGATGCCCACCGCCAACGCCACGATGCAGGCCACGGCGGGTACCGCAGCCAGCAGAAAAACGCTGCGCAGGGAAAGGCCGAGGAAGGTCATCAGCGCGGCCGCCACCAGCGGCCCGCAGACGGCACCTGCATGGTCCAGGCTGCGCTGGACGCCGAACGCCTCACCCCGCCGTTCCGGCGGCACGGCGTCCGCGATGAGCGCATCGCGCGGCGAGGTGCGCACCCCCTTGCCCACCCGGTCGGTAAAGCGCAACGCCATGACCACCGGCCACGCCCAAGCCAACCCGATGAGCGGGCGGGCAAGGCTGGACAGGGAATATCCGGCCAGCACAATGGGCTTGCGCCGGGCAACCCGGTCCGCCCAGCGCCCCGAAAAGACCTTCAGCACCGACGCGGTCGTTTCGGCGACGCCTTCGATGATACCCAGCGACACGGCACCCGCACCCAGGGTTCCGGCAAGGAGCACGGGCAGAAGCGGGTAGATCATCTCGCTCGACAGGTCGGTCAGGAAGCTGGCAAGACCCAGCGCCCACACGACGGCAGGCAGTCTGGCGGCGGTATTCTTCATGGAAAGGAACCCACACAATCGTCGAACACAAAAGCATTGTAAGCATGCATAGCGGCCGGGGTTTCAGTCAAGAAGATGAACCCGGGAAGGGCCTTCGACATTCCGGCAATCAGCCCCGGGAGAAGGGACAAAAGGGACCCAAGGGACAAAAAGGACGCCTTCGAATCTCCCCCGATGCACTT